>CAZPUI010000071.1:0-13527 GCA_964589695.1 uncultured Solibacteraceae bacterium
CCTCCGACCTCTCGGTCCCGAACCGAGCGCTCTACCAGGCTGAGCCACGCCCCGAGTGAAACAACGATGCTACCGGAGGGCGGATCGTTCGTCCAGTGCTAGTTCCTGCGGGATCGAAGCCTTTGGAGCACCGCCAGGAGCGGATCTGCGGGGCGGGAACGGGGCGCCGAGGCGGGGGGTGGGTCGCAGGGCTCAATGAGGATCGAGCCCACCCTGCAACGCAGGGCATGCTCAATGCGGGCCTGCATCTGCGGCCAAATGCCATCCACGGCGGCCCTGAGGTTGGGAATGAGCGCATTGTTCCAGCAGCCCACCACCATGCGTCCCCGTCGCATGTCCAGGACCCGGGTGTGGTTCACGAGGACGGGACCCGCGATCCAGGGCCAGGCTTGCCGCAGGCGCAGCAACAGCCTCCGATCAGGGGAGACGACCTTTCCAGTGGCGTGCTCCAGGGGCATCAACTCGCGGGGGCTCATCTCCGCCACCGGGGGGGAGGCAGGGGTGAGCAGGCCCGCTGGTCATTGAAGAGGATGGGTGAGGCCAAGGTGGGCACCATCTGTCCATTGGATTCGTCGAAGAGGGGTTGGATCAATCGATGCAGTCGTCCCGCTTCCCTGAAAAGGGCATCATCCACCGTCCTTACCCGGCTGGCGGGAATGGCGTGGGCGTCACAGAAGGCCAGAATGTCCTTGAGCTTCCGGTCGGCGAAGTGGGCCTGCAGCAGGGGTTCCAGTCGGTTCCTGTCCTGGACCCTGCCTGGGTTGTGGCGCCATTGGGGTTCCTGCTCCAGATCGATGCCGCACCACAGGGCCAGGACCTCGAACTGGCGGTCATTGCCGACGCCCAAGGCCAGCTCGCCATCTTCAGCTTGGAAGGTGCGGTAGGGCACGAGGTAGGGATGGGAATTGCCATGACGCTCCGGGGAGACTCCCGTCACGAGGGACTCGGAAGCCACGTTGACGAGGGCGGCCAGGGCCGACTCCATGAGGGGAACCTCCACATGCATGGCTTCACCGGTGCGCTCCCGGTGGAGCATGGCGGCTTGGATGCCATTGGCCAAGTAGAGTGCCGCCACCACGTCCACCAGGGCCACGCCCACCTTGGTGGGAGGACCATCAGGTGAGCCGGTGATGGACATCCAGCCGGCCTCTGCCTGCAGGATGAAGTCGTAGCCGGGTTTTCGGAAGGCGGGGACATCCGAGGCGAACCCTCGAACGGAGGCCAATATCAGCCTGGGATAATTCTCATGGAGGCGCTCCCAGGTGAGTCCCAGTCGTTCTGCGGTGTCGGGCAGGAAGTTCTCCACCAGGACATCGGAGGCCTTGATGTAATCCTGAAGCCGCTCCGCATGTTCGGGATTGCTAAGGTCGGCCACCAGACTCCGCTTACCTCGGTTGGCGGCCATGAAGTAGGGTGTTTCACCGCATCCCCGGGCGGTCGGACCCTCACCCCAGGACCGGGTGGGATCCCCGGTGGGTGGCTCGATCTTGATGACTTCAGCCCCGAAATCCGCCAGGAGCTGCGTGGCAAAGGGCCCAGCCAAGATCCGGGAGAGATCGAGAATCTTGAAGTGCTGAAGGGGCCGTTTCATGGGGGTCTCGTAAAAGCGTGCGTTGGATGCGCTCGATGCGGATGGCGCGGCGCCCCTCCGTCACCACCAGCACCCCGTGGAGCTGAAGATCCCCCTCGGCCACTTCAAACTTGTCCCCCTTGGCCTTGAGGAACCTGCTGAGGCTGGCTTCCTTGCGCATCCCGATCACCCCTTCGTACGGGCCCACCATGCCGATGTCCGTGACGTAGGCGGTGCCTCCGGGCAGCACCTTGGCATCCAGGGTCGGCACATGGGTGTGGGTGCCCAGGACCGCAGCCACCCGGCCATCCAGGTACCATCCCATGGCCTGATTCTCGCTTGTGGCTTCGGCATGCATGTCCACCACCACGACGTCCGCCCGTTCCCGCGCCAGGATGGCATCCACCGACCGGAAGGGATCGTCACAGGGGGCCATGTGGACCCGTCCCAGCAGGTTCACCACCAGGACTTCCTCGCCGCTGGGGGTGTGAAGCTTGACGTAGCCATTGCCGGGGGTTCCCGGAGGGTAGTTGGCAGGCCGGAGAAGGCGGGGTTCCCTCTGGAAGCAGGTGGCGATGTCCTTCACATCGAAGGCATGGTTGCCCGTGGTGATGACCTGGATGCCGAGTTCGTCCAGCCACTGGCGGACGATGCGCTCGGTGATCCCATGACCGTGGGCGGCATTCTCGCCGTTCACGATGATGAAATCGGGGCTGAGTTCCCGCTGGAGGATCGGCAGATGGGTCTCGACCAGCCGCCGTCCAGGTTCGCCTACCACATCGCCCAGCACCATGATTCGCATCACCCTAGCCTAATCCAAAGCCGACGCATGTGCTGAGCGGTGGAACCAAGGTCGGGCCAGGAACATCAAGATCCGTAGCCTCGGATCTGGCGTGCAAAAGCCATCTGGTAGGCTGTCCTGGTGAATGGAAACGGCATGCGACCTCTGATTCTTCCCCTGCTCACCCTCTCCCTGGCCTTGCCTGGCGCGGAGGTGCCCACCATGGGCCTCCACGAGATCCGAATCGGCATGAAGGGGCAAGGACGCACCGTGTTCAAGGGGGGACAGATCGAACGCTTCGACTTCGAGGTGCTTGGGGTCCAAAAGAACCAGGCACCAGGCCACAGCGTGATCTGGGTTCGGGCCTCGGGGGGGCCGCTCGCAGAGACGGGCATCCTGGCGGGCATGAGCGGTTCTCCCTGCTACATCGACGGGAAGTTGATCGGTGCCATGGCCTTGGCCCCTGTGGGGGAACGGGAGGCCGTTGGCGGCATAACACCCATTGGCGAGATGCTTGACCAGCTCAAGGAACTTCCGGAAATACTCTCCCCCCGGACGCCCCTGCTCCTGCCTAAACTGGAGCCCCCCAAGGTGCTGAAGAGTGCCCTGGCGGGGCGGATGCTGCCCTTGGCTGAACTTCTGGGGGCTGCAGGTTTCGCCCCCGACGCGGCCACCCTGCCCCTGCCGGTCTTTGGTAGTGCCCTGGGACCCGAGGCCAAAGCCTTATGGGAAAACGTCCCCATGCGTTTCATGAGCGGTGGTGGCTTCTCGGCCCAGGGCACGGCCCAGGCCAGCCCCCTCGAACCAGGGGGCATGGTGGGCATCAACCTGGTGCAGGGAGACCTCGACCTATCGGCCACCGGAACCATCACCTATGTTTCCGGCAAGCAGTTGATGCTCTTCGGCCATCCCCTGCTCAACCTGGGACCTGTGGACTTGCCCATGTGGTCCGCCTCGGTGGTGGCGAGCATCCCCACCTACAGCAACAGTTTCAAGCTGGCCGTCCCCGTGGCGGAGGTGGGGGCCGTGCGCCTGGACCGCAACGCGGGCCTGGGAGCGACCCTGGGGGCCCAGGCCCGCATGGTGCCCCTGCGGGTGGGATTGAACCTGGGAGGCAAGCGAACCCTTAACTTCAAGTTCGAGGTAATGGACCATCCCCTGCTTACGCCCATTTTGGCGTCCACGGTGGTCATCCAGACCCTGAATACCCACCTCAGGTCTGTGGGCTACCAGAGTCTTTCATTGATGGGGAATATTAAAGTCAACAACCACCCGGCCATTCAGCTCGAATTCATGAGTGCCGACGCCAACTCCACCCGTCTGGGGAACTATGTGGGGGGCATCCTGCAGGCCGTCACCATGAACCCCTTCGAGCGGCCCGTCATCGATGGGATCTCCCTGACCATCAAGGGCGAGGAACGCTTGGACCTAAGCCTGATTGCAGGGGTGCGCCTGCTCAAGGGAAGGGCCAAGCGGGGAGAGGTCCTTCCCGTGATGGTGACCCTGCAGGACATCCAGGGCGTTCGGGAGACGGCAATCTTGAATGTCCCCATTCCGCTGTCCGCCAGCCCCGGCCGAGCCAGCCTCATGGTGGGTGATGGGCTGAGTCTCATTGCGGCTGATCCGGACGAACGTTCCGTGGATATCAGCAGCTTTGGTGACGCCGTGCGGATGCTGAACGGGGCCCTGAGGAACAACCATGCCTACGCCCTGCTGGTTCAGCTGCAGCCCGGTGCCGGGCTCCGGGGCAGCCGCATCGAAGCCATCCCCCCCACGGTGACGAACCTTCTGGGCATGGATGGAGACAGTCGGGACAACCGATTGGTCAGGCGTCTTCTTGGAAGGGCCATCCTGCCCCTGGAACGGGAAGTCCGCGGTCTGGTCACCCTCGATCTCGAAGTTGAATAGGAGTCCTAGCATGCTGCGATCTCGAACCTTGCGGCTCGCACTCACGGTTTGCGCCGGAGTGACCCTGGTCCAGGCGGACCAGCCCCAGGCCTATTTTGCGTCCTTCAATGATTGGATTGGCGCGGACGCCCGCGGCGTTCGCATCGGTGCGGATGGTCGGCTCCGGCTGGCTCCAAACCTGCGTCGGGTGGCCCAGCTCTCCGACGGCGTGGTGTGGTGCGCCATCCCCGATGGCGCAGGGGGTGCCATCCTGAGCGTCGGTACGGAAGGAAAGCTCTTCCGCTTCACCGGTGGCCAGCTCAAACCCTTCGCCCAGGTGAAGGGGGGCCTCGTCTTTGCCATGGCCCGGCTGGGGCAGGATCTTCTGGTGGCCCCCAGCGGTGAGGGCAAGCTCTTCCGGGTCTCTCCCACGGGTGACATCAAGCTCTTTGCCGAACATGATGCCCGCCAGGTCTGGGCCATCCATGTCCAAGGAAACGAAGTCGTATTGGCGGGAGGGGGCGAGAAGGGCGCGGTGCTTGTACTGGCTCGGGAAGGGGGGAGCCGCAGGCTGGCCGAACAGGCGGACGAGACGGCCTTCACCGCCATGCTGCCCGATGGCCTCGGGGGCTTCTACCTAGGGACCCACGGGAAGGGACAGATCCTTCGATACACGGGCATGGCGGCGGGAGACCGCATCGAGAACCTCGCCTCCACAGGATTCGAAGAAGTCCGTGCCCTGGTGCTCCACGAAGGGTCCATCTATGCCGCGGCCAACAATGGGCTCGGGTCCAAGATGAGTGCCGGCAATCTGGAGAAGCGGGAAGTCTATACCTCTGAACCAGGAACCGCGAGCAAGTGCGCGGTCATTCGCTTGGACTCCTCCCGGGTGCCCGAAACCCTCTGGCAGAGCACCCTCTCCCAGATTTTCGCCATGACGGTCTGGAATGGACAGCTGGTGGTGGGGACGGGCAATCGCTCACGCCTCTTCAGTCTTCCCCTCAGCGATCGCGAGCGATTGCTCTCGCCCTTCGACGCCATCCAGGACCTTGGAACGGCCCAGGCCTCGGGCTTCTACTCGGTTGGATCGGATCTGTATGTCGTAGGGTCAAACCCTGCGGAACTCCACGTGCTCAGCCAGGCCCAGGCGACGGAAGGCACCTTGGAAAGCAAGGTCCTGAAAAGCACTCCTGTCGCCGATTGGGGACGGGCCTACCTTGAGGCGGATCTGCCTTCAGGGACCGCGGTGGAACTGCAATTCAGGGTGGGCAACACCGAGACTCCGGACTTGGGCTGGACGCCCTGGACGCCGCCCCTCCGAACGGGGGAACGGCCCAATGTCAAGCTGGCCAGGTTCGCCCAATTCCGGCTCAAGCTCACCAGTTCCCGGGGAGGGGCCACCCCGACGGTGGAAGCCGTTCGGGTCCATTGGGCCAACCGAAACCTGGCTCCGATCTGGGAGAACATTGAGGTCATGCCCCCAGGGGTGGTAATCCTGCGGCAGGCTCCGCCCGAGGATGTGGGCATCGAACGCATTCCCTTCGAGACCCAGAAACTCATTCCGGCCCTGGCCTATGGGGGATCCGAAAAGCGGAGCTTCCGGCGGGGTGCCCAGGCCTTCACCTTCAAGGTCACGGATCCCAACCAGGACCAGCTGAGCTTCCACATCCGTTTGCTTCCCGAAAAGGGAACCCCCATCGAACTGGAGAAGCACTGGAAGGAACGCTTCTTCACCTTTGATACCCTTCCGGTTCCCGATGGACGGTATCGACTGGAGGTGGCCGCCAGCGACGCACCTAGTCAACCCATCAATCAGGTGCTCGGTGCCACTTGGCAGACGCCATCCTTCTGGGTGGACCACACCCCACCCACGGTTCAAGACCTGGTGGCGACCACGGAAGGGGAAGGTGTTCGTGTCCGTTTCCTGGCCCGGGACGAGACGAGCATCCTCAAGGAGGCTTGCGTCAGTGGCGATGGGGACCAGTGGCTGCAACTGGCCCCTGAGGACCGCATTTTCGATGGTTTCGAGGAGCGCTTCGATGTGCTCATCCCCAAGAACCGTCTGCGGGGAGACCGAATCCTGGTGAGGGTGGTGGACGCCAATATGAACGAGCATTCCGCGACCATCCTGAGGGATGCCCCATCGCCCCGCAAACGCTGAACTTGGCACAGGGACTGCACGGACTCCTCCGGGAGTCCTGCCATGCGGATTTATTTGCCCATCCTTCTCGCCCTCGGTCTCGTGGGTTGCTCTCTGCCCAAGACCCACAATCCGGCCCTGACCAAGAAACCGCGCATTCCCTTGGTGGAGGAGATCCCCAACACCGCCCCTCCGTCGGAGGGATCGCTGTGGCGTGACCGCTCCGTGGTGGCCGACCTTCGGGCTCGGCACCTCAACGATCTCGTCACCGTTCGTATCACCGAAAGCACCAGTGCCCTCTCGAAGGCCGATGTGGACACGAGTCGCGATGGTGCCAACAACCTCTCGGCGCCGCTTCTCTTCAGCCGGATGGGAGCCCTTGGGCTAGGTGAGGGAAGTTCAACGTCCAAGACCACGGGGACCAAGAACACCTTCAAGGGAAAGGGGACCACGGGGCGCAGTGCCGTGTTCACCACGACCCTCACCGCCCGCGTGGTCAAAGTGCTGAACAACGGGAACCTGATCTTCGAGGGATACCGGGATATCGAGCTCAACAATGAGCATCAGCGGCTCTATGTGGCTGGGATGCTCGATCCCAGTCGCCTGGATTCCACCAACGCCATCGCCTCCAGTCAGGTGGCGGAGCTCCACATTGGCTATGGGGGCCAGGGCGTGGTGGACGAAACGCTGAAGCCTGGTGTGATCAGCCGCCTCCTTGCCTACATCTGGCCGTTCTAGGGAGGGCGCCATGCGTCTCACTGCATGTTTTGCACTGTCCCTGGTCCTCCTGGCCGATGGACCCATGAAGGTGAATGAAGGCCGACTGAAGGAGGTTGCGCGCCTCCAGGGCGTTCGTGGGAACCAATTGCTGGGCTATGGGGTGGTGGTGGGACTCGATGGTTCGGGAGACAAGGATCAGACCAAGTTCACCGTGCAGTCCCTGACGAACGTGATGGCCCGCCAGGGCATCACCATCGATCCCAAGGCCGTGAAGGTCAAGAATGTGGCAGCGGTGATGGTGACGGCCGATCTCCCAGCCTTCGCACGGCCGGGGCAGAGGATTGATGTGACGGTGAGCTCCACAGGTGATGCTAAGTCCCTGTCCGGAGGCACCCTTCTCATGACCCCCCTCATGGGTCCGGATAGCCAGGTCTATGCCGTGGCCCAGGGCCCCCTTCTGGTAGGGGGCTTTGGGGTTGCATCGGGAGGGGCCTCCACCACCCGCAACCATCCCACCGTGGGAAGAATCCCGGATGGAGGCCTCGTGGAGCGAGGCGTGCCTGGGGAATTCAACGCCAGGAACTCGCTACGCTACAGCCTGCTGGAGGAAGACTTCACCACCGTGGTCAGGACCGTCAACGCCGTGAACGAAGAAATGGGCCAGGTCCTTGCCAAGGCCGTGGACAGCCGGACCGTGGAGATCGCCATCCCCTCTGAGTATTTGGGGAAGGCCGTGGAATTGGTGGCCAGGCTGGAGAACCTTCCCATCCGCATGCAACCCAGGGCAAGGGTGGTGGTGAACGAGAAGACCGGCACGGTGATCATCGGTTCTGAAGTCCGGCTGGGAGCTGTGGCCATCATCCAAGGCGGGCTTTCCATCACCGTGACCAGTCAGCCCACCGTCAGCCAGCCCCTCCCGCTGACCCAGGGAACCACGGTGGTTACGACCACGAAGGATGTCCAGGTGAAGGAGGATAAACCCAAACACCTCAACATCGAACCTGGTGTCACGGTGGGGAAGTTGGCGGAAATGCTCAATGGACTTGGGGTGACCCCCAGGGACATGGTGGCGATTCTCCAGGCCATCAAAGATGCCGGTGCCCTTTCCGCCGAACTGAGGATCATCTGATGGAAACCCTCCCCTCCCTTTCTGCGCTGACCACGGCCCAATTGGCCTCGACCCGCCAAATGCAATCCCCCGGAACTGGGGCTCAGGACAAGGCCAAGGAGAGTGCCCAGGCCTTTGAAGGAATGCTCTGGGTGCAGATGATGCAGGTGATGCGAAAAACCATCGAACCCTCAGGATTGTTTGGTGAGGCTGGCGAAGCCCGAAACACCTATGATTATCTATTCGATCAGGCCATCGTGGCATCTGCCATGAAGGGAGGAAAATCCTTGGGGCTCGCCGAGAAGCTGGAGCGCGCCTGGCAACAAGGTTCTTCAAATCCTCGCTTGGATCTCATTTCCAGTCCTGGAACTGCCGATAGCCAAATCAGTTGAGGTGTACGATGCGGGTGACCAGCAAATCGGGAACGACTTCCATCGGATCCACCCGATCTGTAGGATCCGCCTCAGGGCCCGCACCTGCGGCAGGGGCTCCCTCCGTGGCAGCAGCGGCCGATGCGATGTCCGTGTCGGGAACGGCACAGTTCCTTGCGGTGGCAAGGGCGCACTTGGCCAAGATCCCAGACATCCGGCACGCCAAGGTGGAGGCGATCCGCACCAAGCTGGCTTCCAATTCGTACAAACCCGACGGAGAGGCTGTGGCTGATGGTCTGGTGAAGGAGCACCTTCCCACACCACGCAACCCATGAAGTGAGGTGGTGATCACGCCCCTAGGACAGCGCCAAGTCTTCCAGACAGCCAACCTTGAAGCGGCTCGGCAGGTCATGGAACTGGGCGAGCAGGTCCAGAGGGAAGCGGCTCGCCGCAAAGCTGCGGACGATCGGTTGGCTGCGGAAGCCAACACGGTCCATCAGATCCCCCATGCCGAGAGCATTCGCACTGAAGAGCGGCAGGAGGGACAGAAGCGCCGGGGCAGGGAAGGTGAGGAAGATTCCCAGGAACCCAGGGAAGAATCAGGGGACTCGGCAGGCACTGCCGAGTCCCATTTGGATTTCCTGGCCTGATTCCCTTGTGCCGAACCCGGACTTCAGGCACACACCTTGCGAATGGAGGGCTGGAGGCTCTCCATGCTGCACTCGTTGCCCTCGCTGCTGGACGAACTGGAACGGCGACTCATCCAAGGTGAGGAGCCGATGGCACTGCTGGGACGGATCCAGTGGGCGGACATCATCGATTGGCCTCGAACCCTGGAAGAAGCCGCCCGGCTCAAATACCGGTTGGCGGATATCCAGGCCCTGATTTCGGGGTTGCAGGCCCCGCTTCGAGCCACCCTCATGGGCCTCAACCAGAATGCGACCTACAAACCCAGTGGAACCATGGATGGCTTTGCGTCCATGTCCGCGCGAATCCATGGCCAAGTCTAGGGGGATGACATGCCCGGTCTATCGTCCAGTCTGAACATAGGATTGTCAGGGCTGCAGGCAGCCCAAAGCGCCCTGAGCACCGTGGGGCACAACATAGCCAATGTGAACACGCCAGGGTTCAGTCGGCAGAGGGTGACCCTCCAGCCCTCCATCTCCCAAGGCTATGGCGCCCTGCAGTTCGGCACTGGGGTGAGCCTCACCAAGGTGATCGGCATGCGGGACCGCTTCCTGGATCTCCAGGTAACCCAATCCGTATCCAAAGAGCGGGGCTCCAACACGCGCTACCAGGGTGTGGAAGGGGCCAGCACCGTCTTCCTGGAAGAAGGGGAGACGGGAATGAACATGCAGATCCAGAAGTTCTTCCAAGGCTTCCAGGAGCTCTCCCTGCGGCCCGAGGATATGACGCTCAGGTCCAACCTTCTGGGAAGGGCCTCCTCCATGATCAATGGCCTGCAGACTCGGTACCGGATGCTGGATGACGCCCGCAACAATGCTGATCGCGCCTTGGGATCCTTGGTCACGGAGGTCAACAGCCTCACGAAACAGATCTCGAGCCTGAACCTTCGCATCCTGGGTGAGAATTCAAGCGGATCCGACAGCGATGCCAGGGACCAGCGCAAGATCCTTCTGGACGAATTGGCCAAAAAAATCGGCATCCAGGTGTTCGAGGATGATCGCGGTCAGGTCCAGGTGTCGCTGGACTCCGGAGCCGCGACGCTGGTGAGCGGCTCCACATCCTACGCACTGTCGACCCAACCTGACCCGGCCATGCAGGGCCACCTGAGGGTTTGGAGTGGGCTCAACACGGGAGCTCCCCTCGATGTGACGACCCGCATCCAGGAGGGTGAGGTGGGGGCCAATTTGGATCTGCGCGACAACATCCTGGCGGGTTACCAGCGGCGCATGGACGAACTGGCGGCGGGAATTGCACGGAACCTCAACCAAGCCCATCGCGCGGGATTCGGGCTTGGGGGCCAGACGGGCAACGATTTCTTTTTGGCTGCCAGCGGCAACGATGCCAACGGACTCCCTAACACGGTGTCGGCAGCGACCAACTACCGCGGAATGGTCCACGCCCTGCAGATCAACGCAGCCCTTCAGAACGACCCGGGGGCGATCGCTGCTGCCAATGCTCCAGGCGCAGCGGGAAACAACCTTCAGGCGCGATTGATGGGCGATCTCTACAACCAAGCCAATACTGTGGACACCAACGGGGATGGCGTAGGCGACGCAGGTCCCTTCCATTCCGTGGTGGCGGGCCTCGCCAATCGCATGGGAACGGATGCCCAGGATTTCCGGATTCGTTCTACGAACGCCGAGAACCTGGTCACTGCCCTGGAAAATCAGCGCGAGAGCATCAGTGGTGTGGATCTCGACGAGGAAGCAACGGCACTGCTGACCTACCAGCGCGGCTACCAGGCCGCCAGCCGGTTCATCGGTGTGATCGCCCAGTTGACGGATCAGCTTGTGAACCAGTTCGGACGATAAAAGAGGTATGACATGACCCTCAGAACCCCCAACCCCTACAACAACCGGCGCACCATGGTCGATCTCCAGAGGACCAAGGAAAGGTCGGCCAACCTCCAGGAACAGCTGAGCTCCGGGCGGCGATTAACTCGACTGAGTGAAGATCCCACCGCAGCAGCCCTTGTGATCGACTTTAAAAACAGCGTTCAGCGGAATCAGCAGTACATCAAGACGGTTCAATCTGCCAACAGCATGTTGAGAACGTCTGAAACTGCCCTCTCCGGCCTTGATACCAGCATCGTGAGGCTCATGGAGCTTGGAGTTCAAGGCCTTAGTGGCACCACGGGCGCTGCAGGGCGGACCAACATTGCCTCCGAAGTGGACGGTCTTCGGACGAACCTCATGATCCTGGCCAACACGCGATCCGAAGGGAAATTCATCTTCGCAGGGACCCGTACCACCACCCAGCCCTTCAGCGGTCCTGCGGCCGGACCCATAACCTATGCAGGGGACAACAACTTGATCCAAGTTGATGTGGCGATTGGAGGGGTGGTCACGACCAATCTTCCTGGGGATCGGGTGTTCTTCGGAACAGGTGGACAGGGCTCAGCAACCGATATGTTTCAGGTGGTGACGGACCTGAGGGACGCCCTGCTGAGCAACAACCTCCCACAGCTTCAGGCGGCTTATGACAGGCTCAAGCCGATTCAGCAACATATCAGCGACATGATGACCGAAGTCGGCGGGCGACAGGCTGCCCTGACTGAACTCGAGGACAACCTTGGGCAGTTCAACCTCAGCTTGCAGTCCATTCAGGGGACGTATGAGGACCTGAATTACCCAGAAGCCATCACCGAATACCAGCGGCTATCCACGGTTCAACAAGTGTCCTTGAGCGCCTTGGCGAGGTCGGGAAAGCAGAGTCTCTTCGATTTCATTGGGTAGCGGATCTGGAGCTCATTTCGAACCCGAGAGATACCATTCCAGCTCGCCCAAGGCCCTTGCGCGATGCCACATCCCCTTGGCGACCTTGATTCCCCGAGACCCACCTTCCTTCCGGGCTTGGCGGTGATCGAAGGCTTCCTTTGGGGGAGCGGGCAGCAGTCCAAGCATGGCGTTGACGGGGGCAAACTGGCTCGATGGACAGTGCTCCAGATAGTGGAGCATGGCACCCAGCATGGTTTCCCGGGGAAGGGGAAAGACGGGGGAGCCCTCAAGATCCCTTGCCGTAAAAAGGGCCGCGGCAAGACCGCACGCAGCGCTCTCGAGGTAGCCTTCGACCCCAGAGAGCTGGCCGGCAATTCGCAAATTCGGGATATTTTTGGCGCGGAGTGTTGCGTCAAGGACTTTCGGAGCATCCACGTAGGTATTGCGATGAATGCTTCCGAACCGGGCGAACTGCGCACCTTCCAGGCCTGGAATCATGCGAAAAACCTCGGCCTGGGCAGGCCACTTCAGCCGAGTCTGGAATCCCACCATGTTGTAGTGTTCCCCTGCCAGGGTGTCCCTTCGAAGCTGGACAGCGGCATAGGGCCATCTTCCAGTCCTTGGGTCCGTAAGTCCCATGGGTTTCATCGGGCCAAACCGAAGGGTCTCCCGCCCACGATCCGCCATGACCTCGATGGGAAGACAGGCTTCGAAATATTTTGCCTCACCGTCGTGCAGTGGAACCCGCGGCGCGGCCAACAGCGCATCCAGGAACCGATCGTATTCCTGTGGGGTGAGAGGACAGTTGATGAAATCCGGGGTTCCCTTGTCGTACCTGGACCCAGGGAAGGCTATGGAGAGGTCAAGGCTCTCACTCAGGAGAATGGGAGCGATCGCATCATAGAAATGCAACGCTGAATGACCACAGTGGTCGGAGAGCCAGTTGGCCATGCTTTCAGAAGTCAAGGGGCCTGTGGCCAGGATGGTCGGCTGATCTGGAGCAATTTCACAGGACTCGACGGAATCCCATCGGATGTTGGGGTGGCTGAGGAGTTCGCGGGTGATCCGAATGGAAAAAAGATCTCGATCGACGGCGAGGCTGTTGCCGGCAGGCACGCGACAGGTCCGAGCGATCCTTAGCACAAGCGAATCCATGCGTTCCATTTCGGCTTTGAGGATGCCGCTTGCGGAGTGGGGATCCTCGCTTTTCAAGCTATTGGAACAAACCATCTCAGCCGCGAAAGGCGTCTGATGGGCAGGGGTCTGTTTGTTTGGTCTCATTTCCACCAATCGGACACGATGTCCCCTGGAGGCGAGTGCCCAGGCAGCTTCAGACCCGGCGAGGCCGGCACCAATGACAACGATTTCGGATCCCACGGGCACGCTCCAGGTTGTTCTCGGTGCGGATTGTACCCTTCTCCCGACAAGCCCCGTTCCGGATCTGCGGGGAGACTCGTCCACGCGAATGCCTGGGGAGGGGGGAGGGTGTCACCGAGGAAAAACTTGTTGCAAAGGTCGTGGGGTGTGATAGTCTGATTGTCCGGTC
>CAZPUI010000072.1:0-13494 GCA_964589695.1 uncultured Solibacteraceae bacterium
ACCTTCAGGCCTGCACCGAAGGTCACCAGGTTGAAGCGGTCCTCGGCCCTGAGCCCTCCCACGAGGGTCCGGAGGAGTTCCTTGGCGGTCTCCAGGGGGTAGCCGTACATGGATCCCGAAACGTCCATCACGAAGGTGAAATCCCGGGGTGCGATCTGGTCTGGCTGGATCTGGCTGGGGGGCTGGACCATCAGCAGGAAGAAATTCTCCCCGGCCCCTTTGTGCAGCAGCAGACCCGACTGGATCTGGCCGCCCGCCAGGCGGAATTCCAGGATGAAGTCCCGATTGTTCTGGGGCTGGTCTGAGGCTTTCAAGGCGACGCGGGCGCCCTGACGCGTGCGCCATTGGATGTCCACGTCATGGCTGGTGGACTGCAACTGGGCCATGGGAAGGCCCGCCTCCACCTCCACAGCCAGATTGAAGGCCCCGGTGGGACGTTCATTCCCCCCGACGTACGGCAGCCCCTTGGCGCCTTCGGCGGTGGTGGTCCCGGCACGGGGGCCTGCCACGGTGGGGAACACGAAGGAATAGGTGCCTTCCTGGGGCACCAGCAGCTCAGAGTAGGACAAGGAAACGTGGACCTCCTCCCCCGGCAGGATGTTGGTGACCTCCATCTGGAAGAGATTGGGCCGTGCTTGTTCCAGGAGTGAGGCGGTCCGACCCTCGGCGCGGGCCATGGCGAAGGCCTGCCGAGCGGCTTCGCGTTCCTTGAGGACCGCCTTCAGGTGCCGGTGGCCCAGGGTCATGCTCATGGCCGTGAGGGCGGCCCGGGTGGAGCCAGGGAAGACGTAGACGGCTTCCATGGGAAGCGACCCCTCGTTCCTGTACCGCTGGGTCACTTCCACCTGGGCGATCACGCCCGTGAGGGTGGCCTTGACCGAGGTTTCCTTGAGGGGAAGGGCGCTGGGGCCCCGGACCAGCATGTAGGGAGAAGGGGTGGAATTCTGGAATGAGGGTTCCTGGGAGGCCAAGGGAAGGCACAGCACCAGGGTGAGCCCCAAGGTTCGAGGGAACATGGAGGTCATGACGGCTCCTTGGGTGAGGGTGATCAGCGGCACAATGCGGCGGCTTGTCGGCGGATGAGGTTCAGCACTTCCTCGTCGAAGGCCTTTTCAGGGGAACGTTTTCGCTGGGACTCCAGGTCCGTTTCCCGGAGGTCGGCCAGGTCCTGGATCTGGCGGATCAGTCCTTCCCGCTCCTCCGCCTTGCCGCGGACGCGGGCCTCCAGCTCCTGGGCAGACAGGTTCCGCCATGCCTCCGGGAGATCCGTGGGGTTGAGGTTCTGGAGCACCACGGCGCCCTTGCGCCGGTAGGCGTCGATGAGGTCCGCCTGGGCGGAATCCTCACCAAGGCCCAAGCCACCGTATTCGCCGGATTTCCCGCGGAATTCGCCCCGGTCCGCCTCCTGGGCGAGTTGGCTGGCGTTCTTGAGACGCAGGGCCTGGGCCGACTGGGCCAAGGCCGCTTCCTGCTGGGACCTCAATCGGTTCCGGCGCTCGGCGGGGCCCGTGTAGACCGCGGTGTCCATGAGTTTGGCCGAGAATTCCGTGAGCCAGGCATCGTAGGGGGTGGACATCACCCGCATGCCACCGCTCTGGGGGATGGCGGTGAATCCTCCCCCCGTGAGGGTGGCGATGCGGGTCCATTCCGCGGCACAGGCTGCATCCGTTCCACACTGGATGGCGTTGATGACCAGGCCGCCCATCCGGGCCTTGCCACAGGTCAGGGGGTATTTCACATCATCGGTGTAGTCCATGTGGGGAGGCGCATCCCCCACGAGGAACACGGCCCGGTAGACCCGCGAGCCCAAGGGCGACCATTGGATCTTCCCCACCGCATCCGCCAGGGCCTGGTTCACGCTTTCCGGCCCGTCCCCACCCCCGCCCGCGCTGAAGGTGGCCAATTTGGCCTGGACGGCATCCAGGTTGTCGGAGAGCCCGTGGATGTCGGTGATGTAGGCATCGCCACGGTCCCGGTAGGCCACCAGCCCCACGCGGATGCGAGGTCCTTGGAGGGCCCTGGCCACTCCATTGATGATCCCCCAGATGCGGGCCTTGGCCCCCTCGATGAGCCCGGACATGCTGCCGGTGGTGTCCAGGCAGAACACCAGTTCCACGGAGGGGCAAATGGGCGTGGGGGCTGGCGTGGGAGGTGTCTGCGCGAACCCCACGCCATGCAAGGTGGTGATCAGTGACAGAGCGACAAGGCGGGATAGACCCATGGCAGGCCTCCTGGGAGGTTGGGGGAGACGGAACAAACCCATTGACGTGCTACAAGCTTCCGATCCCGGGGGGCATCGTGCTGTAACGAATGGGTAACAAGGGACCACGACCCCCCAGGGCTCAGCTTTCCGCAGTCTGGGCCGATGGGTCACTGAATCCCCAGCCCTCGGAGGCCCCCATGAAGCCAATGCTGCGTCCCGCGGTCCTGGGAATGGCCCTGTTGGGGCTCGGGGGCTGTGCCCGGGTGGCCGAGCGTGGGCCGGCCCTCCACCTTCCCCCCTCCCCCCACCTGGTGGGCGAACCCGTGGTGGTGCGGGCCTCGGGGTTGGTGGGGGGTGAAGGGGTGACCCTGCGGGCCTCGGGGAAGGATGGGGGGGGCCTTACCTGGCGCACCACCGCCCGCTATACCGTAGGCTCGGACGGCACCCTGGACCTGCGAAGGGATCCATCCACCGCGGGGGGCTACGCCGGGGTGGACCCCGCGGGGATCTTCTGGTCCCTGGCGCCAGAGGGGCTTGTGAAAAGCCAGCCCTTCCTGCCCGTGCCCCAGGTGGACCTGAGCCTCCTCCGGGGCGACAAGGAGGTGGCCCGGGGCCGGGTCCAGCTCACCCCCAGCCTGTCCCTGGTCAGCACCCAGCCCACGGGCAAGGTGGTGGGCACCTTCCATGTCCCGGCGGAACTCCGCACCCCCAGCCCAGCCATCGTCGTCCTGGCGGGCTCCGAAGGGGGGATGGACGCCGACCTGGCGGCCACCCTGGCCAGCCGGCTGCGGTTGCCCGTGCTGGCCCTGGCCTACTTCGGTCCCCTGCCGGGCCTGCCCCCAACCCTGAGCCGCATTCCCCTGGAGCGCCTCCAGGACGCCTTCGTCTGGCTGGGGGAACAGCCCATGGTGCTGAAGGACCGCGTCGTTCTGGTGGGTGCCTCCCGGGGGGCCGAGCTGGCCCTGCTGGCCGCCGCCACCTTCCCCGACCAGGTGCGAGGCGTGGCGGCCCAGGCCCCCACCACCCACTGCTGGGAGGATGGCCGGGGTCGCAGTTCCTGGAGCTGGCAGGGCGCCGAGGTGCCCTGCCTCGAGTTCAAGATGGCCCCGCAGATGGGGATGGAAGTGGGGAAGGCCATCCACCAGGGCACCCCCTTTCGCACGGCCCAGATCTACGAGCATTCACTTCAGCAGAACACCCCTGAAAAGCTTGCCTCGGCCAGGATCCCCCTGGAGCGGGCCCGGGGGCCCATCCTCCTGGTGGGGAGTGGGGACGATGGGGTGTGGCCCTCCGCCCGCGCCACTACGGACCTCGCGGCTCGGCTGGCGGAGAAGGCCTACGCCCACCCCGTGAAGGCCCTGGTCTACCCCACCGCCGGGCACGTCCTGCGCCCCCCCTACCTGCCCACCACCGTGGGCATCGTGGTGGACAAGGTCAGCACCCTCCATGCCGCCCTGGGGGGCACCCCCGCCGCCAACGCCACGGCGGCGGAGGCCTGGTGGACCGCCCTGGTGGACTTCCTGCGAAAGGCGGTGGAAGGGGCGCGGTAAGGACCGAGGTATTCAGGGGCAGGTCGCCCCATCAGGGGGCCGACAGCGGTGGGACATTCGCCTTGAGTCATTGCGTGCCTTTAGATTGCCTGGATTTGTTCATGATCAACGGGAACATGAACTTTTCCGCTAGCTGATGTTTATCTGTTGCCGCACTGCAATGAAAATTAAACAGGGATGGAAGGGGTTTTGGTCGCAAGAGTCGATTAAAAATCGTTTTAACAGGATGTACAGGATAGGCAGGATGGAGAATGGTAGATCCCGGCGTCCTGGCCAGGTTCCAGCAAGGGGCGGAGCCCGGGGCACGCGAGCGTGCACAGCAGCTCCGCCCCTTGCTGAAACGCGTGCGGCTTTGCCGCACGCCCCGCGCACGCGGGCAGGCCAGGACCCATTGTGCCGCAACGCCCAATCAACTAATCCATCCTGTATATCCTGTCCATCCTGTTTTAAATATTATTCTGTGATCGGGTCGAAAACTCGAATAATTATAACTGGGCTGGTTTTACGTTGATAAACCTACTAGAGTGCATGAAAAATTGGATTTCACTTCGCATATATTTTCAGCAATAGCTTCACAGACATGATCCATGTTTATTGAGCCTTGTGGAAATCCCTTCCATCCCTTCCATCCCTGTTCACTACCTCCTGTCTCAACAGGACAAGTTCCACAGGGCGCCAACCATCGAAACAAAAGGAATCCTCTGTGCCCCTTGTGTCTTTGGTTGCCAAATTCATTTCAAGTTAGAAATAGCTGCGCCTGGATCGTGGTTGATAGGTTCAGCCTGTGCCGACCCTGTGGCCAACCATATTGCGATGTGAGTATCCCCTGATCAGATGAATCGACTTGTGGTGAAGCCATTGAATCCAAAGACGATGTGGCTGGAAGGGCGTTCTACCGTGGTGCCAGCACCAACTCCAGTTCCGCGGCTGAGGCGTAATCCTGACCCCGCTGTTCGCTGAGGGCCGTGAGCCGCACGAACCGGGCTTTCTGGGGCGCCTCGAAGCGCACCACCTGGCGTTCTGGACTGTTGGGGAAGCGGCCCTTGGCCACCTCGGTCCAGGTGGTGCCATCCGGGCTCACGGAGAAGGTGTAGTCCTTGATGCGTCCGTTCACGCCGTCCTGGCGGGGGGTGAGGGCGAAGCCCGCGAGCCGCTGGGGCACCTCGAGTTCCAGGGTGATGGTGTGGGGGTGTTTGGTGACGGTGACCCCATAGGCCGAGTGCCAGATCGTGTCCGGGTCCCCGTCCACGAGGTTGGCCGCGGCGCCGCCCTCGTATTCCTCGGAGCTGCAGGTGACCAGCTTCACGGGGGCCCTGGGGGTCGGGGCTTCGAAGGCCTGGATGCGCGTAGGGGTGGGCCGCAGCCCTGGTTTCTGGGCGCGCAGTTCCAGGGCGAAGGCGGCCCTGGGCGAAGGGAAGGGTCCCGTGTAGGTCTTCCAGGACCCCTTGCCCAGGCGGTACTGGATCCGGGCGCCGGGGGTGGGGCAGGTGAGTTCCACCCGGTCCTTGGCGCCGACCCGCGCCTCCACCGGGGCCACCAGGGGCAGGGCCACCCGGGCTTTGGACCCGGGATCCGCGCCGGGGTCCAGCGGGCGCAACAGGAAGGCAAGGCTGGTGGTGCGGTTGGCCCGTGGAATGTCCCGCTCCAGGGGGCCGGGGCCGCAGCTGGCACCGCCGAGCCCAAGGGTGCGGGCCGCCAGGCTCAGGCGAAGGTCGCCGGGGGGCGGAAGGTCCGTGGGATGGGGGGCCGAAAACAGTTCCATGGGCGTCCAGGGCAGGGCCGTGGCCGCCATGGGGGTGTCCATCGTCAGGAGCAGGCCCCGGCCCGTGGTGTCCGTCAGGCTGCACCAGCGGACCTCCTCGTGGTTGCCCATGTCCTGGGGCTTGGCGTAGGGCACCAGGCTTTCCCTGACGGAGGCCTGCCAGCGGCCCAGGAGGGCCCCGGTCCTGCGGTCGGGATAGGACTCCCAGGGCCCCCGGCCCAGGAAGGTGAAGGTGTCCAGGGCCCGGGGTAGCGTCATGGCCACCCCCACCTTGGGCAGGGGCAGGGCCAAGCCCGAGGGCCGCACCTGCACCTGGCAGCCCAGGGAGCCATCCCCGAAGAGGGTCCAGGTCCAGGTGGAGGCCACGCTGACCTCAGCCTCCCCCTCCTTGGGGCTCAGCTTCCAACCTTCTGCCTGGTTCAGGTTCCCCAGGGTGGCCCGCAGGCCCCGGCTCTCCACCTCCACCACCACCTGGCCCTGGAGGACGTCCAGTTTCCTGACCCGGTGGCGCAGGTCGTGGAGGCCCTGGTCGAACCAGCGCTGGGCCACCCAGATGTCGTTGTTCACGGGGCAGCGGAAGAGGTCCAGGGCGGGGGGGGCCAGGAAGACGGGCTTCCCCGCCACCTGGAGGGACACCAGGCCCGCGGGGCCCTCGGGGCCGAAGGTGGCCCTCACGGCGCCCGCGCTCAGGGTCATCCCCTTGCGGGTCACGGGCCCCGACACCCCCAGGGGGGGCCGGGGGCTGGTGCCCAGGGAGACCTGATCCCGGGCGAGCACATGGCCCTGGGGGGCCCAGGCGTTGGCCCTGGGGAGCCGGAACGCCACCTGGAGCGTGACCTCGGCCCCGGGGGCGGAGGGCCGCGGGGGCAGGGGCAGGTCCAGGGTGTGCCGCGACCGGGGGGGCACCGGGGGGCAGGGCAGGGTGCCGGAGGCCCGTTCCCGTCCGTCCTCCTGGAGGGACCAGGCCAGGTCCAGGCCCTCCAGGGAGCGGAAGAAGAACTTGTTGAAGAGCTCCAGGCGCCCCGGTCGGTCAAGGCCCTTCACCGTGATGTCCCGGTGCACGTGGGCCACCTCGTGGTAGAGGGGCTTGGGGGTGCGGTCCGCAAAGACGACGCCCTTCACGATGAAGAGGCCGTCGTTGGGCTGGTCCCCGAAGTCCCCGCCGTAGGCCACGAAGCGTTTGCCCGCGGCGTCTGTCTTCCAGAGCCCCTGGTCGCACCATTCCCAGATGGAGGCACCCAGGATGCGGTCGCTGGACTCGATGGCCTCCCAGTAGTCCGCCAGGTTCCCCAGGGCGTTGTTCATGATGTGGGCGTATTCGCTCAGGTAGAACGGGTACTTCAGCCCCTTCTGGCCCTTGGCGGCGTTCCAGGTCCACGCCACATCCGGGTACTGGTTGGAGCCCAGATCCACGATGGCGTTGTTCCGCTCGTAGTGGGTGGGGCGGCTGGTGTCCCGGGCCTTGAGGGCAGCGTGGGCCACCTCGAAGTTCCGGCCCGGCCCCGCCTCGTTCCCCAGGCTCCAGGCGATGACACAGGGGTGGTTCTTGTTGCGCTCCACCATGGCCATCACCCGGTCCACGTGGGCCGCCTCCCAGGCGGGGGGGTGGCTGAGGCTGTCCTTCCCATAGCCGTAGCCGTGGCTTTCGATATTGGCCTCGTCCATGACATAGATCCCGTACCGGTCGCAGAGGTCGTACCAGGCGGGGGCGCTGGGGTAGTGGGAGTTCCGCACATGGTTCAGGTTGGCCCGCTTCATGAGCTGGATGTCGTGCTCCATCTCCGCGTAGGTCACGGCATGGCCCGTGGCGGGGCCGTTCTCATGGCGGTTCACCCCCTTGAGCTTCACGGGTTGCCCGTTGACAAGGAAGACGCCCTCCCGAACTTCCACGATGCGGAAGCCCACCCGCAGGGACGTGGCCTCCAGGGTGCGGCCGTCCTTGCCCTTCAGGTCCAGCACCAGGGTATAGAGGTTCGGTGTCTCGGCGCTCCAGAGCAGGGGCTGGCCCGCGGACAGCTGGAGCCCCTGGGCCAGGGTGCCGGCGGGGACCTGGGTGGCGGCCACCACCCGGCCCTCGGCGTCCAGAAGGGTCGCCTCCAGGGCGGCATCCTGGGGATGGCCATCCAGGGCCCCGGTGAGGTCCAGGGCCCAGCGGCCGTCTGCTGCTTTCCTGGGTAGGGCGAAGACATCCCGGAAGCGGGTCTTCGCCCGGGCGCTGAGGTGCACCGTGCGGAAGATGCCCGACAGGCGCCACATGTCCTGGCATTCCAGGTACGAACCATCGGAGAAGCGGTACACCTCCACCGCCAGGCGATTGGGCCCGGGGCGCAGGAAGGGGGTGAGGTCGAAGGAGGCCGGGGTGCGGCTGTCCTTGGAAAAGCCCACGTAGTGCCCGTTCACCCAGAGGTAGAAGAAGCTGTCCACCCCGTCGAAGGTGAGGTGGATGTCCCGGCCCGCCCAGTCCCCGGGCACCTCGAAGTCCCGGAGGTACGAGCCCACGGGATTGCGGTTTTCAAAAGTCGTGAAGTGCTTCGGCGGTTCCCCCATGACCCGCGGCCAGTCCTTCTTGAACAGGTAGGGCTGGTTGGCGTACACCGGCACATCGTAGCCCTGGAGCTGCCAGTTGGAGGGCACCGGGATCGTCTTCCAGCGGCTCGCATCGAAGTCCGCCTTCCAGAAGTCCCTGGGTCGCAGGTCAGGATGCTTCACCCAGTGGAAGCGCCAGTCCCCGTCCAGGCTCCGCCAGAGGGGACTGGCCTCCCGGGTCACGGCCCGGGCCGCGGTGGCGTCCGGGAAGGGGGTGAAGGTGGCCCGGTGGGGGAGCTTGCCGAAGGAGAGGTTCTGCTCTTGCTGCCACTCCTGGCCCGTGGGTTGGGGCTCCGGTGGTGGGGGTACCTGGGCCTGGAGCCCCATCACCAGGGCCACTGCGCCCAGCAGGAGCCGGGCTCCCCGGGTGAATCCAAGACGCTTGTCCCCGCCCCGTCCCATGATCGCCTCCAGGGTGTCGCACTCTGGTATCGCATGGATCGAGGGTGCTGCGAAGGGGAAATGTAACCGGTTACATCTCCCTGAGCCATGGGAGGCTGGGGAGGGTGGTCGGATCGGATCGCCGGCAGGGCGGAAGATGGGAAGGATCTTCTGCCCTCCACCCCAGGACCCAGCCTTCGAAGGCGAATCCCAGGGCATGATGGAGCCCCAAGGGGGGATCCATGACCCACGCGCTGTCCTTCGATGAACTGATGCACGCCGTTCGGGGGTTCCAGGAGAGTCGGGTCCTGTTGACGGCCTTGGAGCTGGACCTCTTTGCGGCGGTTGCGGAGGGCGCCGATGCCCCCGCGGTGGCGGCTCGCCTGAGAACGGACCCCCGGGCCACGGCGATGCTGCTCAACGCCCTGACGGCCATGGGGGCGCTGGAGAAGCGCGGGGACGCCTATCACTGCACCGAGGGCTCGGCACGCCTGGCCCAGGCCCGGCCCGGGCTCCTGCACACGGTGCACCTCTGGGACACCTGGTCCACCCTCACGGAGGCCGTGCGGCAGGGGACGACGGTGGTTCCCCCGGGGGTGGAGGCCCACCGCCCTGCCTGGACCGAGGCCTTCATCGCCGCCATGCACGCCCGGGCGCGGGTGGAAGCGGAGGGCCTGGTGCGTGTCATCGGCACCCTGGGCCTTCAGCGGATGCTGGATGTGGGTGGGGGCTCCGGGGCCTTCTCCCTGGCCTTCGCCCAGGCTATTCCAGACCTCCACGCCGAGATCCTGGACCTGGGCCCCGTGGTGACCTTGGCCCGGCGCTACATCCAGGACGCCGGCCTCGCCGACCGCGTGATCGCCCGGGAAGGGGATCTGCGCCAGGATGCCCTGGGGGAGGGCTACGACCTGATCCTGGTGTCCGCCATCTGCCACATGCTGGACGAGGCCGAGAACCAGGACCTCCTGTGCCGCTGTGCCGCCGCCCTGAAACCCGGTGGCCAGGTGGTGATCCGGGACTTCATCCTGGACCCCGACCGTGCGGGACCCCGCCAGCCGGCCCTCTTCGCCCTCAACATGCTCGTGGGAACCCGGCGCGGCAACAGCTACACCGAGGCGGACTACCGCGGTTGGCTTTGCGAGGCGGGGTTTGACTGCGTGGTGCGACCCGTGCCGGGGGGGGACATCATCGTTGGCTTCCGTCTCCGCTAAGGCCAGCTCCACCCGAGTACCGGAAGGAGCCCGCCCATGCCGGCTACTGCTCCAGGCTGAACTCCATGAAGTCGAACCAGTGGCCATGACCGGCCAGGGCGTCGATTTCGGCCTGAACGATGCTCACGTGGCCGTTCTCGATCTCCAGGAACCGGGCGAAGGCGGGGCGCTGGGCCTCGGGCAGCCGGGCCACCAGGTCGGCGTACATCCCACTGGCCTGGCGCTCGATCTC
This sequence comes from uncultured Solibacteraceae bacterium, assembly GCA_964589695.1. Taxonomy (GTDB): domain Bacteria; phylum Acidobacteriota; class Holophagae; order Holophagales; family Holophagaceae; genus CAZPUI01. The sequence continues at coordinate 9,926 of CAZPUI010000072.1, forward strand.
CAGGGCGTCCTTGAGCAGGTCCAGCTCTGTGTGGAACTGGTCGGTGGAGACCTTGGCCGTCTTGGCGGCCTCCGCCAGCTTCTTGGCTTCGGCCTCCAGCCACTGGGGGGCGGGCAGCAGGGAGGTCAGCTCCATCTCCTTGATTTCCCCCGTCTCGCGATGGTGGGCCAGCATGGCCTGGAGGTGCTCGACGTGCACCTGCTCCTCCCGGGCCAGGATGGCGAAGATGCGCTGTCCCTTGGTGTCCTTGGTCTTGCGGCTGCTGTCGGCGTAGAGGTCGCGGATCTTGTGCTCGAAGGCGAGGGCGGTTTCAAGGGCTTCCTGCAGCTGCATGGGGGGCTCCGTGGGCCGGTACGGCCGACCTCAGGTTAGCGCACACCGGTCCTGGATACGCCGGTTCCCTGCGGAAAGAGGGATCCGTATGGTGCGGGGCCAAGCGAGATAATCGATTTGACAAAGCATACACAGACGATAAAAATGCTTTCAAGATTGAAGCCTGAATGAGTTGATGTGGTAGCAGTCTTGGGGGCTGAGGATGATGTCTGGAATTTCTAGCAGGCTGTGCGTCTTGGGGATGGGGATCCCATGGCTCAGCCTTGTGCTGGGCTGTGGAGGGGGAGGTGCTGGGCCCGCCGCGGAGGCACCACCCACCCCCCCGGTCCTGGCACCCCTCCCCGTGGTGCCACCCATGGCGGATGGGGCCAGTCGCCTCTTTCTCCGGAAGGCCTTGGGGAGGCTCCGGATCGACGAGGCCGCTTCAACCCCCACCTACGAGGCCTACTTCCACATTCCCATTGCCTTCGAGGGGCAGGTTCCCCTGCTCCTCACGGTGAAATCCCCAGCGCTGGTGGATTACCGCTTCGTGCGCATCAGCCCCCCCAATGTGATCGTGGCCGCCCGAATGCGATCCGCGGGCAGCACCCAGATCGACTGGGAGTCCTGGGTGCTGGTCCAGGGACAGGACCCCTCCTTCCTGCCCGCGCGTGCGCCCATCCCCACCACCGCAGCCCTTGATCCTTCCCTCCGTCCTTGGCTGCAGCCCACGGAATGTGTGCAGTGGGAAGACCCCTTCATCAAGGCCTGGGCGGAACGCATCCGACCCCGCTCGGAGAATGTCCTGGAATTGGCCCGGACCGCCACCGCCACGTGCCTAGGATTGCCGGGACCCTTCCTTCGGAATCCCTGGGCCTGGGATGCCTATTACGCCCTCAACTGGGGAAACTCCTGTACGGGCCTGGCCCATGCCGGGGCGGCCCTGCTGCGGGCGAATGGTGTGCCCACCCGGGTGCTGCTCAACATGACCACCAGTCCCGAGGCCTATGCACGGTGGGTGGACCAGCACTGGATCGCGCAGTTCCATGTGCCGGGACAGGGTTGGGTGCGCACCGAGACCACCACGGGCTACCTGCCCACACCCCCCCAGTGGGAACTGGTCACCATGGCCTGCGCCCCCGAGGACGAATTCCCCCTCTTCGGTGCCCAGGGCATCGAAGGGCATTGGCATACCTCGGATCCAGGGATCAGCCCCAGGTATCCCAAATGGTCCAGCGCCCACATGGGGTTGGAGGAAGGGACCCTCCTGACCACACCGGAGCGGGCAGCCCAGGCCCTCCGGGCGGTCGGGGAGGTGTTCCACCTGGAGGTAGACCGACGCGGTGCCACACTTCCCGGCCGGGCTGCGGCCATGGATGCGGTGCAGGCGCGCCAGAGGGAGGCCCTGGATCGGCTGCGAAAGGTGGACATGGAAGGATTTCTGGCCGTGACAGACCAGGCCAAGGGGCTCCTGCAGGCGATGCCCTTGCTGCCGGAGCAAACGATCTTTTCCGAGGACTTCGAGGGTTCGGTCCCAGGGTGGACCCATGGGGGCCTCCAGGACACCTGGCGTCTGGGGCAGCCTTCGGGACGCCCTGCCCGCGCCCATTCAGGCACCTCCTGCTTCGGAACAGGCTTCGAAGGGGGTTACAAACCTGGCACGGACAGCTGGCTCCTTTCCCCGCCCTTCGACCTGCGGGGGTATTCGGAAGCCACCCTGGACTGCTGGATCTACAACTGGTTGCAGAACAACCCCTACAACTACAGTCTCCAGGACAGCCTGTTCATGGAGGCCACCACCGATGGAGGTCGGACCTTCCTTCCCTTGTGCAGCCGCATGGGGGGCGTGAACCAGGATGCCGGCATCCCCAAGGTGGGAGGCTGGGCCCACCTGCACCTGGACCTGACGCGGTTCCTGGGGCAAGCCCAGGTGCAGGTGCGTTTTCGGATGCAAGGCACCAGCAAGGCATCCCTGCCGGGCTCATTCATCGATGACTTGAGGGTCGTCGGGAGGCCGGTGAGGTAGGGGCCCTCCCCATCAGGAGGGGCTCGGGGGGGAGGCGGGAGACCAGGGACGTGTCATCATGCCCGGGGGGGCATACGTTCCTGGCCCCCCGCCTCTTTCAAGGAGTGACCATGACCCGGATCTACACCTTCGGTCTCGAGAAGGTCTCTGAGGAGGGCGGTGCCTTCCTGATGGTGCAAGTGGCCCACGCCAAGATGTCCTCCGCCCTGAGGGTGGCCCGGGCCGAGGCCGCCAAGGAGGGGGGCACCTGGCGGGTGGTCCACCGCACGGAGCGCCGCACGGGTCAGCGCATGCCTCCCGGCGAGGTGCTGGGGTCCACGGGAAGGATTGACTTCTTTGCGGATGGCGAGGCGTAGATCCTTCATTCCTCTGGGGCGAGGACTTCCCTTGGTTTGCCGGCGCCGCGGTCCTGGCCGATGATGCCCTCCTCCTCCATCCGATCGATGATGCGGGCGGCGCGGCCGTAGCCGATGTTCAGTTTGCGCTGGAGGAGGGAGGTGCTGGCCTTGCGTTCGCGCTTCACGACGGCGACGGCGCGCTGGTAGATGTCGTCGCCTCCGTCGGAGCCGGGTTCGTCGCCGCCACTGGTGGGTTCCTCTTCGGTCTCCATGGCCTGCATGAGGGCGCGGTTGTAGTCGGGCTTGCCCCGGGCCTTGAGCCAGTCCACCAGGCGCAGGGTCTCGTCTTCGGTGAGGAAGGGGGCATGGATGCGGCGGGGACGGGCGTGGCCGGGGGCCAGGAAAAGGGCGTCCCCCTTGCCCAGGAGCTGTTCGCCACCGCCGCTGTCCAGGATGGTGCGGCTGTCGATCTTGGTGTTCACCCGGTAACTGAGGCGGCTGGGGAGGTTGGCCTTGATGACCCCGGTGACGATGTCCACGCTGGGGCGCTGGGTGGCCAGGACCAGGTGGATACCCACGGCCCGGGCCTTCTGGGCGATGCGGGCGATGCTCTCTTCCACTTCGGAGCGGGCCACCATCATGAGGTCCGCCAGCTCATCGATGATCACCACCACGTAGGGCAGGACTTCCAGGAAGGCGGGTCGGTCCGGCCACCGGGGGTCGGGGGTGCGGTCGGACAGGTCGATGGATCCGCCGGCCTCCAGCACCTTGGCGTTGAAGCCTTCCAGGTTGCGCACGGAGAGCAGGGAGAGGCGCCGGTAGCGGTCTTCCATTTGGGCCACGACCCACTTGAGAACCCGCCCCGCTTCCTTCATGTCCGTGACCACCGGGGC
>CAZPUI010000073.1:0-13492 GCA_964589695.1 uncultured Solibacteraceae bacterium
GGGGTGGACAGTCGGAACCCTCGGTGAGATCGCAGCGAACAAACGAGAGGGAGTGTCGCCGAATGACATTCATCGCGATACTCCATATTTCGGCCTCGACAATATGCCGCGTCTATCCATCGCGCTTTCGGACTGGGGCACTGCTGATGATGTTTCTAGTGGGAAGTTTAAGTTCGACAGGATGGACATCCTCTTTGGGAAATTACGCCCATATTTTCATAAAGTTGGTGTTGCACCGATTGATGGCATTTGTTCGACTGATATCTTGGTGCTTACCTCGAAATTGTCTGATTATTGGTCACTTCTTCTTGGGCACGCGGCTTCGAAGGAGTTTGTCGACTACAACGATGCGGCATCTGGTGGTACCAGAATGCCCAGGACGAGCTGGGAAATTATGGCTAGGTATCCTATTGCAATCCCATCTCCAGAGATCGCTGGCATACACAATGGTTTGATCGCTCCCTTTGTTCAGCAGATTCTGGCGAATATTTTTGAAAATCGGTCGTTGGCCACTCTTCGCGACACCCTCCTCGACCCCCTGCTTTCCGGTGAACTCTCCCTAAAGGAAGCCGAACGCGCGGTGGCAAAGGTGCTGTGATGTCCAAGGTCGCAGCGCGGGAACTGCCACCCTCATACCAGGAGTGCCTGTCTCGTATCGATGGTCTATGGCACCACGGAAGGCTTGACCAGGCACTTGCTGAGTTGGACCGTGCGCAAGCCATGGATCCACCAGAAGGTGAGAGGAACCTTGCCCTTTGGCAGGGGGCCTTGGCTGGATGGCAGATCGATCTCGGCATGTCAGCGGGGGATGCAGGGCGCATACAGCAGGGCCTCGGCCAACTTGAAGCAAAGACCGAGGTCTGGTGCCGGTTTATCCACCCCCTTTCCATTGAATACAACCTGGGCAACGGGAAGAAGTGCCTGCACGATCTCGGGATCCATGCCCGCCAGGAATCCTATTCCCCAAAGGGCATCGCCCTGTTGATCGAGGCCAAGAAGCACTATTGGAAGGCCGTGAAGTTGCTCGATGGTGAGCCGAATCCAGAACTGTATGTGAACCTCGGCAACTGCCTGGATGGTTCGGCGCGAGTGGTGGAGGCGATCTCCTGCTATGACGAGGCCCTTCGGCAAAATCCTGATTTCGAAATGGCCTTGGTGAACAAGGGACTCGCCCTGGTCTTCCTCATCGGGATGGCGGATACCTTCACCTTGTCCCAAGTCCTGCAGGCCAGGGACTGCTTCATCCGGGGCCTTGCCACAGGGCGCCTGCCCAGCTTTGTGGCAAAGCAAGCGAAGGAAGAGCTGGCGCGGATCGACCGAAACCTTGCTCGATTGGGATTGGGAGTCGCACACCCAGCGCCACAAGAAGCTGACCCCTGCCAGGGCACCCATACGCCTTACCGCGCCTTTTGTCTTCGCCATCGATTGGCGCTGTCTGAACGGGCCATCTATTCCGAATGCCAATGCTGCTGCGAAGACGATTTGACCATTCCGAAAACGACGGAACCCATCGGTGGGGATTTCGTGCCACGCATGGAATACCTTCTCAACCGACTCAAAGCCGAATTCGCTTTGGCGAGGTCCTGCTACTACCAGGCGTGTGTTGCGCCTGAAGCAGAGCAATGGCCGGCCGAATCCTTGGAAACCCCGCACACAGAGCTGATGGACGGCGAGATGAGCGGAGGCCGTGTTGAGCTTCTTCGATCAAGCATCAGGCAATGCTTCGGCATCCTGGACAAAATCGCGTGGGGGGTTTGCGATCTGTTCCAGCTCAGCCAACCCCGAGAACAGATCTATTTTCACAGCTTCTGGAACCCCCGGAGTGGGCCAGGAGTCGGTCGTTGGGACAACATCAATAGACTTCAGAACATGGGAGTGGTGGCCCTGTATGGCATTGCAACAGAACTAAGCTCTGATAAGGGCGAATGGGCCGAATTCAGAGACTGGCGGAATGACCTCGAACATGGCCTTCTGGCCATCTCGGATAACCCAGCGATGTCGGAGGCATTTCTACAGAGAACCAAGTTGCGAAATGTCAAGGTGGTTCCTTACAGCGTTTTCGCCGAACGAGCGATGCTGCTGCTCCAAATGACTGCCTCGGCAATTTTCAGCTTCGCGTTCTGCGTTCGAGCAGAAGGGGGCAAGGCTTTGCAAGGTGCACACCCCGTTGTTCGGCTTCCCCGGAAATACCGACGCCATTCGCATTGATCCAATGCTGGATGTTAAACGCCACTCCACAGGACCCGGCAGCAAACGCGGTGGTGGGTTGTCTTCGATCGGGCTCAAACGCCACTCACTGAAACGTTTTCGTGAACGGTGGTGAGTGCGCGAGCTCTCACCACCCCTCGTGCTTGGGAACCCGCATGAAATCACACACTTTCGGGACCTGATCCGGACGCGACAGCGTTAGACTCTCCTCATTCTGTCGGAGAGATCAATGGTTGCGCCAAACTGGTCCGCCTGGATGCCATGGGAGACGTACTGGAAGGAAGGCTATCGGTCCCCTGATATGGAAAATTCGGGGGTCTACCTGTTGGCCTGTTTCGAGGAATCCCCCGAGGGCGCAGCGGACCCAACGCATGAACGAATCGTCTACGTGGGTGAAACCACCGGACAGTATCTCCAAAACCGCCTCTATCAGTTCAACCGTTCTGCGCATGAAGGCAAAGACGGTCATTCGGGTGGATGGACCTACCGGGATCTCAAGGAGGCCGGAAGGCTTCCTGCGGGTTCTCTGCATGTCGCGGTGCTCTCCATACCGCGCGATGCCCATCCCTTCCTGAGCTTCTTCATCAAGCACCAGGAGCGCGCCGCGATCTGGGGATACGTGGAGCGGCATGGCAAGCCCCCGCTCTGCAATCGTGACTAAGGCGTTGCTTGGATGAGAAATCACCCCCCTCTTGGCTAGAACGACAGGACGCCGCATGACCAGTCACCGAGGCACTGAAACCGCCTTTGAGCTCACAACCCTGGATCGCCTGATCGCCCAGGATTACGAGTGGGTGCACGGCAAGGACGTGCCGCGCCAGGATGAGCGTGAGGTCGTGGTCGCGGACTGGCTGGCCGCCAATCTGAAGAAGCGATACCCGACGCTGACGGATGGTGCCCTGCAGGCGGCTGTGAAAAAGTTCTCTCTGCCTGAGGGCGTGGACACCTTGCATCGAAACTTGGCCTTCCACGACCTCCTGACCAAGGGGTTCGAGGCGCCTGTCGAACGACCGGATGGAACGACGTTCCATGTGCACGTCCATCCCGTGGAATGGACGGATGTCACCGCCAACGACTTCAAGGTGGTGAACCAGCTTTCGATCCAAGGCAACAATGACCGAAGGCCTGATGTCCTGGTCTACGTGAACGGCTTGCCCTTGGTGGTTTTTGAGCTGAAGAACCCTTGGGCGCCCGAACCCACCATCGAACAGGCCCTGAACCAGATCCAGCACTACATCCTGGATATCCCCCAGCTCTTCGAGTTCAACGCCTTCGTGGTGGTCAGCGATGGCATCCACACCCAGCACGGCATGTGGACGGCCGATGCGGAGTGGTACGCACCCTGGAAATCCATCAACGGCTTCAAGGTCTACCAGGACGACGAGTTCAAGGGCGATGTCCTGGATGAGAGCCCCTCGACGCTGTCCAGCATGAAAGTCCTCATCGAGGGGTTGTTTCCTAAAAAGCGTCTCCTGTCCTACCTGCGCGACTTCATCGCCTTCGAGGTGGCGAATGATGTGGTGACGAAAAAGGGCGCCAAGTACCATCAGTTTTTCGCGGTGAAACTGGCAGCCCAGAAGACTCAGGAGACCGTCACCGCAGGGAAAGACCAACGGATCGGTGTCATCTGGCATACCACCGGGTCTGGGAAATCCCTGTCGATGGCTTTCCTCGTCGGAATACTTCGGCGGATGCCGGAGATGGAGAACCCTTCCTTCGTCATCCAGGTCGACCGCAACGATCTGGATAGCCAATTGCACGAGCAATTCGTTGCCGTGAAGCATCTGGTGGGAGAGGTCCAGCATGCGGATGACACGGATGAGTTGCGGGACCTGCTTCGGACTGAAGGAGGTGAAGTCGTATTCAGCACGATCGAAAAGTTCCGGCTGAAGGAGGGGGAAAGCCGGCACGAAGTGTTGTCTCCCAGGCGGAACATCATCGTCATCGCGGATGAAGCCCATCGGTCCCAGTACGGGCTTCTGGATGGTTTCGCACGACGCCTCGGGGAGGCCCTGCCCAATGCCTGCCGAATCGGCTTCACGGGAACACCCGTCAACTTCGCCGGGGCGAACACGACCCAGCTATTCGGTGAGGTCATCCATACCTACGACATCCGCCAGGCCCAGGAAGACGGGGCCACGGTGCGGATCTACTACGCGCCTCGACAGGCCAAGCTTCGATTGGGAGCGCAGGATGTCGATGCCGCGCTGGCCGAAATCGCTGCCAATGAAAGTCTTCCCGACATCGAGAGACGCAAGACTCGATGGGCTGCATTGGCTGCAGCCGCAGGTGCGAAGGATCGGGTGGAAGCCCTTGCGAAGGATCTTCTGGATCACTACCTCGACCGAACCAAGACATTCGCTGGGAAGGCCATGGTCGTGACGATGTCCCGGTCGAATTGTGCTGCCCTTTATGACGCGCTGACCGCACTCCCTGGTTGTCCGGAGGTCAAGGTCGTCATGACCAGCAAGATCGCCGAGGACCCCAAGGCATGGAATGAAGCAGGACACGTTACGACAGCCACCCAGAGAAAGAAGATCAAAGCCCGAATGAAGGACCCGAAGGATCCGCTGTCCATCGTCATCGTGACGGACATGTGGCTCACGGGTACGGACATCCCTTGTCTTCACACGCTGTATGTCGACAAGCCGATGCGCGGCCACACCATGATCCAAGCGATTTCACGCGTGAATCGCGTGTTCAAGGACAAGCCACACGGCCTCATCGTGGACTACATAGGGATTGCAGACGACCTTCGGGAAGCGACCTCGAAGTACACCGAAGGTGGCGGTAAAGGTGATCCGGCCCCCGGAATCGAAGAGCAGGGGCGGCCCCTGTTCTTCGAGTGCCTGAAGGACATTCGCGAAATGCTACCTGAAGGCAAGGACTACGGAGCGTGGCGTCACATGACGCACATCGAGGTTGAGGACCTCTATGCGGAAGTCTATGGCGTTCTGACAGGCGATGATGCCAAACGTGATGCCTTCCTCCAGGCCGAGCTTCGTCTCACCAACGCGTTCCTGCTGGTAAAGGGCCTGGATGACTGCCGCATTCATGCGGATGAAGTCATCTTCTGCCAGCGCGTTCGCAAGCAGCTCGGGAAGGCCACTTCGGGGGGAACGAAGAAGCAGCAGGACATCGAGAAGGCGGTTCGCGACCTCGTCGACGATGCCATCGAGAGCGAAGGCGTGGTCGACATCTTCGAATCGGCGGGTCTTCCGAAGGCAGACTTGTCCATCCTGGACGACAAGTTCCTGGCCACCTTCAAGAACATGAAGCACGAGGACCTTGCGCTGAAGTTGCTGCACCGATTGCTGGAGGATGCCATCCGAGCGAAGGCTTCGAGGAACCTGACAAAGGCCAAGTCCTTCCAGCAGCTCCTTGAGCAGACCTTGAAGCGGTATCACGCTCGGCTGATCGATTCCGCTGCGGTGATCCAGCTCATGATCCAGATCAAGCAGGAATCCGATGCTGACGCCGAACGGGCTACAACCCTCGGTCTTCATGAAGATGAAGTTCCCTTCTACGACGCCGTAGCTGTGCGCGCAGAAGAACTCTACGAAACGCCCTTCCTGCGGGATCTCGTCCACCAAGTCGTCGATAGCATCAAACGAAACCTGAAGGTCGACTGGACCGAGCCTCACCGGGATTCCGTCAAGGCGGAGATCCGGGCGGCCGTAAGACGGGTTCTGAGAAAGAACAAGGTCAGGGCGGAAGACTTGGAGCCGTTCACGGAAGCCATCATGAACCAGGCCGCGGCGATGTTCGGGGACTGGATGCCGGCAGCCTAGACGGCTATGCACTCGTGTTTCCCGTCTTTTCACCGGACCTGCGTTTCGGCTCCCTCAAATAATGCCAAGGGTTCGCACTCCAGAATTCATCCACTGCGGCTGATGAATATGCTTGCCCCCAGGATGCGTGGGCACGGGGGCACTATGCACTGCCCTGGATTTGGATTTTCCTTTGCCCCTGTGAGGAGCCGGTGCACCGTGATTGACGGGTATACCCAATCTCTCCCGACTTTGGGTATACCAACCGGGACCCGGTCCCGGGCGAACCAAAAAAAGAGGGCTCCCGCAGGAGCCCTCCCCCTACTCCACGCTTGCTCCCCCTCAGAAGCTTGCGCGAAGGCCCACCTGGATCCAGGAAGGGTTCACACCGCTGCGGCCGCGGGTGGGACTTCCGTTCTGCAGGAAGGCGTTGTCCGTGCCCAGCTCGGCCACCTGGAGCAGGGTGGTGAGCGCCAGGCGCGGGGTGAGGCTGTGTTCCAGGCCCAGACGGACGCCCACCTTGCCGAAGGCATGGCTCACGGTGCCGCTGAGTTCGTTGGACTTGCCCCAGCGGTCCAGGCCGCTGGTCTTCTGTGTCCAGGTGTTCAGGGAGAGGCCGAAGAGCAGGGCCGTGCGGCCCTGTCCCAGGGGCTTGAGGGCGTCGAAGGTCACCTGGAAACCGGTGAGGTCCGTCTTGGGGCCCTCCTGGGCCTTGCCGGGGAAGACATTCAGGCCGACCCCGAGGCGCCAGAAGGCCTGGCTGCCGTCGAAGGCGCCCTGGTAGGCACCGTCCAGGCAGAGCCCCATCAGGCGCTGGTTCGTCACGGTGTGCAGCTCGTCCAGGGCGTAGGGAAATGCGGCGCCCACCTTCCACCCGGGAGTCTGCTGGGCGGCGAGGGTGCTTCCTGCCACAAGGAGGGACATGGTAAGTAAAGTTCGAATCGCCATGGTCGGATCCTTTCGGGGGCTAGAAGCGCAGGCCGGCGCTGAAGGAGACCTGGCGGGGACCGCAGTAGTACCCGGATTCGTACTGGGTGCCCGTCCTGACGCCGCCGAAATTCGCGGTGTTCAGGTAGAGCGCACCCAGCCCGTTGCCTGAACTGCGGAACTCGGTGTTGTAGGCCTGCGGGTAGATGCGGTTGAAGATATTGACCAAATGGAGGTTGCCGAAGACCCGCACCTGCTTGTAGAGGGGCACCTCCCAGGTCAGGTCCAGATCGGCGTTGAAGGTGTCGTTCTGGTGGTAGGCGCCCCGATCGCTGTAGAACTTCGACCAGGTGAGGGGGTACGACGTGGGCCTGGGATAGTTTTTGGCATCCGCCTGGTAGCGCGCCAACTCGGCATCGTAGAGGGCCTTCACTTCCCCCATGGGGAAGGGTGTGGACATGGAGGCGGTCCAGTTGCGCCCGCTGGCGTACTGGAAGCTCAGGTTGGCGTTGATCCTTCCCTTGCCCAGGGAGAGGCCATAGCCCAGGTTGAGGCGCGCCACGTGGGGGGTGTCGTTCAGGAGGGCCCCCGAGGGACTCATCTGTTCGGGCGTGACCCCGCCCCGGGACAGCCAGAATCGGTTGTTGAACAGGGGGCTGCTCATGTTGTCGCCGCCGATGCCCTGGGTCCAGAGGGCCCCCCGGAGTTCTCCGGCCTCGTCGTTGCCGCGGCTGCGGCTGTAGGTGTAGGTGAAGAGGTAGCGGAAGTCCCCCGACTTGCCGCCCATTTCCATCTCCAGGCCGTAGTATTTGCGCCAGAGTTCCGAGGCGTTGAAGACCCGATGGTTGGGGGCCCGGAACTTCAGGTTGCTGGCGCCGGAGAAGTCCGTGACGGTGATCCAGTCGTGGTCAGGTCCCCAGTCCTGGGCAAAGGCGATGATGTTGTCGTAGGCGCGGTGCACCAGGGCCATGCGGGCGTAGGAGCCCGAATCATAGGCCCGGCGGTATTCCAGCGTCACTTCGTTCACGGCCACGGGCTTGATGGAGGGATCCACCTGGAAGCCCTTGAGGCGGTCGTAGACCTCGAAGGGCACCGTGTAGTTCTTGCTGTCCAGGAGCTGGGCCAGGTTCACGAAGCGCAGGCCATACTGTCCGCCGTCGTCGGGGTCCCCGGGCAGGGGCTGGCCGGTGGGGCCCCATCCCCAGCGAATTTCCCGGCTCTCGGCCTTCTGGAACATGGCGTTGCTGAGGCTGGCCGGGTAGTCGCCCTGGGAATGGAGGGCGAAGAGCTTGAAGACATGCTTGCTATCGCCCTTCAGGTCATAGGTGAGGACCAGTCGGGGGCTAAGGCTGCTGGAGACGGGGAGGATCTCGCGGCTCTGAACCCGATCCCGCACCTGGGCCCGGTCCAGGCGCAGGCCCACCATCAGGTTCCAGTTCGCATTCAGGGTGACCTGGTCGTTGATGTAGAGGCCCTGGTTCAGATTGTCCAGGACCCCATTCCCTGCGTAGAACTTGCGCATGATGGGGGCCAGCCCGCCGATGCCGTTGGAGGCCTGCCCGTGCTTCCCGACCCCCGTGAAGGCGAGGGTGGGGAAAAGGAAGTTCCCGGCGGCGTTCTGGTAGAAGCCACCCACGTGCACCTGCTCCCGTTCGTTGCCGAAGTAGTGGCTGGAGTGGATGTCCGAGCGGTACCAGTCGGTGCCCATGTCCAGGTCGTGGCTCAGGCCCCAGAAGTCCCGGAAGAGCTTCACATTCAGGCTCCAGCTGGAGCTGTTGAATTCCTCGGGGCCATTGCCCATGCCCGTGCCGGCGAACTGGCCCAGGCTGGCGTTGTAGATGGTGTTCGGGGCGGCATGGCTGTCGGCATGGATGTAGATGGGGGTGTTGGAGGGGTCCCGCACCAACTGGCCCGTGGCGAAGTACGAGGCGTTCTTCTGGCGGCTGGCCTGGAATTCCACGAAGGTGGAGCCACCGAAGATGCCGGAATAGGCCATGCCTTCCAGGCTGCTTTCCCCCTTGGTGTCGCTGCCGTTGTCCAGCCAGATGGGGGCCCGGGTGGCATAGGAGCTGTTGCTCAGGTCGCGGTTGGACCAGGCCTGGAGGCGATGGTTGGGGGTGAGGGCGCCGGTGACCTTGAACTCGGTGTAGGTGTACTTGGTGGTGTTGGAGTAGGTCGACAGCCAGTCGGTGCGCGGGAATCCGTAGCCCTGGATCGCAGGGCTAGCCGTGGCCAAGGCCTGGAGGGTGGTGGGATCCGTGGCCGTGAGCGCATCCACCGAGGCGATCCCCGAGTAGCGGGTACGGCGGAAACGGCTGTCGGCGGGGTAGAGCATGCCCGAGGACGCCGTCTCGGGCCTGAACTTGGTGCCGAAGGAGAACCAGATGCGGTCCTTGAGGATGGGGCCGGAGAGGGTGGCATGGACTTCCCGGCTGATGTCGTCGGACATCGAGCCCCCTTCCCGCTGGGCGGCGCTCAGGGCATTGTCCTGGCCCCAGCTCCGGGCGGCCCAGGAACTGCGGTTGTAGAGCAGGCGCACCGAGCCTTGGAAGTCGTTGCCCCCGCTCTTGGTGACCACGTTGACGGCACCCCCCAGGGCCCGGCCGAACCGCGCGTTGGCGGGGGAGAGCACCACGGCCACGTCCTCCACCATGTCCTCCAGGAACATCTGGACCCTGGGACGACCGTAGAGGGGATCCTTGTAGTCCGTGCCGTTCACGGTGAACTGGGTGTTGGCGGCCACGCCACCCCGGATGGAGACCTGCCCACCACCCTGGCCCGCCGTCACACCAGGGGCCAGCATCAAGGCGGCGGAGGCACCCCGGGAGCCCGTGAGGTCCAGCAGATCCTGGGGTGCGAAGTTGACGGAGGTCTTGGTGTCGGTTTTGTCCACCGTGGCCGCCGAGGATACGACGACGACCACGGCCTCCGCCGTCTCGATGGGGCTGAGCTTGAAGTCCTGGTTCAGGCTGGCCCCCACCCCCAGGCGGAGGTCCTGGATGGTCTTGCCCCGGAAACCCTGTTTGGAAATGACCACCCGGTAGTTGCCGGGGGGCAGGAGGGGGGCGCGCCAGATGCCATTGGCCTCACTGGTGAGGGTGCGGGCGCTCATCATCTGGGGGGAGGTCAGGACGACCATGGCCCCGGCCAGGGGTGCACCCTTGTCGTCGGTGACCTTGCCGGAAATCTGGCCTGTGAGGCTGGCCTGGGCCACCAGGGCCTGGCTTGCCAGGAGGAGGGAAAGGGACGTGAGGTTGGAGCAGAAAGTGGACAGGCGCATGGCTGGACCTCTCGGATCAGAAGCGGAAGGTGAAGCCCACTTCCAGGTGGGGCACGAACCGGGATGGGGTCTGCACGTGGTCCTTGGCGGTATGGCCGCCGTTCTTGTCCGCCACCGTGCCTGCCACGTGCACGTAATGGGCGGCCTTGTAGTTCAGGGCCAGGAGGTTGACCTCCAGGGCGTGGTGCTCCAGGACCGGGAAGGACAGGCCCACGAAGGGGGACACGGAGAGGGCACCCTTGTCCACCACCCCGTTGTAGGTGTCTTCGAAGGTGCTGCCGTCCCCCACGGTGGCGACATATTCCTGGCGGAACTTCAGGCTGCCCACCTGGAGGCCGGCCCGAAGTGCGCCCCAGGCCTGGGGACGCTCATAGGCCAGGCGCAGGGTGAGGCCTTCCACCTGGTTCTTGCGGCTGTCCGCCGACGCGCTGGAGGAAAGGGTGCGGCCGCCTTCCACAGGGATGGTCTTGGGATCCAGCAGATTCTGGGTTCCGGGCTTGTAGAAGAAGCCCAGCTCGGCACCGAAGCGGCCGAGGGAGGTGCCGACCGTTGCTTCCAGGCCGAAGCCCAGGAGCTGGGGGCTCAGAGTGTCCTTGCGGGAAGCCAGCTGGAGACCCGACCGTACCTTGAGCCCGGCCGACCAATCCTGGGCATGGACTGGAAAGGCCTGTGCGCATGAAAGCAAGACGGCCCATAGGCCGATGGATGGGGCAGATGCCATAGGAATCCCTCCGTTGGATATGGGAATCCTGGCATCTGGGTGCGGTCCTGAGGACTCACCCTTTGTTGGACAAATGTAACGTATCCGCGTGCAAAGCCTCTTCCAGAACCCGACCTAGGTCGGCGATGCGGAAGGGTTTGGGCAGGCTGGCGGCGAAGCCATGGACACGCGGTTGGGCCATGACGGGGTCCTCGGCATAGCCGCTGGAGACCACCAGGGCCGCGGAGCAGGGCAGGGCGCGAATGGCCATGGCAGTGTCCAGGCCTCCCGGGCCTCCGGGAATGGTCAGGTCCAGGATCACCACATCGAAGGGGATGCCCAGGGCCTGGTGCTGCTGGATGCACTCCAGGGCACTGGCGCCATCCGCGGCACTGCAGGCCTCGAAGCCCAGGGCCTCCAGCATTTGAACCGTCAGGCTGCGCAGGATCTCCTCATCATCCATCACCAGGATCCGGCCACCCCGGTGGGCGCTCTCGGGGGCCTGGGGTTCGGCCTGGGGGGTGGCATGGGGCTGGGCCGGGAGGTGCAGGTGGAAGGTGCTGCCGACCCCGGGGGTGGATTCCACCTCGATGCAGCCGTTGTGCCTGCGAAGGATGGAATGGGAGGTGGCCAAACCAAGGCCGTGGCCCTTGGGCTTGGTGGTGAAGAAGGGATCGAAGATATGGGAGAGGATTTCGGGGGGGATGCCGGTGCCGGTGTCCGTCAGGGACAGTCGGACGTAGGCCCCGGCGGGCAGCTCGCCCCGCTCCCGCTCCAGGAGGCGGACATTGCGGGCGCGCACTTCCAGGGTTCCCCCGTGGGGCATGGCATGCAGCGCATTGATGGCAAGGTTCTCCAGGACCTGGGCGATCTGGTTGCGATCGTAGTTGCCGGGCCAGAGCCCCTCGGCCACCTCGAAGGTGCAGGCCACGTTGGCGCCGCTCAGGGCGAAGCGGATGGTCTCTTCCACGAAGGGAAAGAGATGGCCCACCTTGCGGATGGGGGAGCCGCCCCGGGCGAAGGTAAGAAGCTGCTGGGTCAGGCCCTTGGCCCGGTCCAGGGTGGCCATGGCCTTGGCCAGGTAGGTCAGGACCTCCGGATCCTGGCTGGTTTCGCTGGCCAGATCGATGCAGCCGAAGATGCCCCCCAGCAGGTTGTTGAAATCGTGGGCGATGCCCCCGGCCAGGATCCCAATGGACTCCAGCTTCTGCATGTTCCGGAGCATCTCCTCGCTGCGGCGCGCTTCGGAGACATCCTTGACGGCACCGAAGATATGGATCTTCTCGCCCTTGATCCGCTGGACGGCCTTGGCGGAGATGCTGATCCAGCGCTCGCGTCCATCCTTCGTGCAGGAACGGCAGTCCAGGGTCCCCAATTCCCGGGTGGCCAGCAGGGTCTGGGCGAACTGCCAGAACCTGGGCATGTCCTCGGGGTGGATGATGGAGGTCCACTGGTCGGAGGTGGCCACCTCCGCCTCGGTGCGCCCGGTTTCGCGTTTGAGGTTGGCGGAGGCCCAGACGAGGTGGAACCTGCCGGGACCCTGGACTTCCACCACGAAGGTGTAGTCGCTGGCCAATTCGCTGAGCATCTGGTTGCGCCACTCCGCTTCCCGCAAAGCCTTCTGCAGGTGTTCCAGATCCTGAAGCTCGAAGGAGGGGGTGGACATCGGGTGGGTGGCTCGAGCGGGGGAATGTCCCAGGGGACCTTGTCGGTGGGTGGCACGGGGAAGTTGAGGATGGGGGTGGGCCCATCCTAGAGGGCGGACTTCCTTGGTAGCAAGGAAAAAAATGCCGACGGAGCATCTGATCAGGCCGGGCCGCTTGGTGCAGGGTCAAGTTGCTGTGGCGCGTCGGCTTACCGGAATAACCAGCTCACCTTTACCTGCACCGCATCGTCGCTGGGGAGCTCCCGCATGCGCGCCAGGTCCCGCCATGGACTGAGGGTGCCTCGGTCATTCACGGTTTCGCCGGTCCAGGCCCCGTGGGTGGCCACCAGGTAGAGGCTGCAGCCGGGACGGAAGGCCCAGCGGGTGATGAGGTTGAGGTTCCACAGCCGATCACTCTGGGCCAGGGGTACGGTGGGGTGGGCCCCGGGGGCCAAGGTGCTCTCGTCCACCCAGGTGCGGGGATCCCGGAAGGCCCAGGTGGCCGCCAGCCATTGGGCAAACACCTGGAAGGTGAGGGTCGGGCTCGGGGCATAGGCGATCCGCAGGATCTGATCGAACTGGCTGAGCTTGCGGGTGCCCACCAAGGGGGTCTCGCCCTGGGTCTCCATCCAGTGCCATTGGCCGTTCTGGAAGTTGTAGGCCGTCTCCAGGCGCACTTCGAGGCGGGGGAAGGGCTTGAAGGTCTGGGTGCACTGGACCTCATCCTTGGGGCCCCCCTCCCGGGGCACGTGGTTCCATTGGCCCGTCACCACATAGGTTCCGTTGGCGGGGGACTCGAAGCCGAGGAAGGTCCACGCCAGGGAGGGGTAGCGGAGGTATTTCTTCTGGGGCAGCCGGAAGGTGCGCAGTTCCCGGTCGTCCCACTGGGGACCCCCCCGGCCATGTCCCGCGTAAAGGACCCAGTTGCTGGGGAATTCGGTCTTGGCCCAGCTCTCCACATA
>CAZPUI010000074.1:0-13483 GCA_964589695.1 uncultured Solibacteraceae bacterium
ACCAGGCCGATGCCCCGCACCACGAAGCTCTGGTCCCCATGGGTGAGGAGGCTGCCCCCCGCATTGGCGCTGTTGGCCTCGATGGCCTCCGTGACCCGCTGCAGGGACAGGTTGTAGGCGGAGAGCTTGGCGGGATCCACCTCCAGCTGGAACTGGGTGGTGAGGCCCCCGAAATTGGTCACATCCGCCACCCCCATCACCTGCTTCAGCCGGGGGATGACGGTCCAGCGCTGGAGCTCCGAGAGTTCCTGCAGGCTCCGCTGGTCGCTCTCCAGGGTGTAGCGGTAGATCTCCCCCACCGGGGAGGCCACGGGATCGAGCCCGGGCGTGGCCCCGTAGGGCAGGGACACGATGGCGATGCGCTCCTGCACCCGCTGGCGGGCCCAGTAGTCCTCCACCCCATCCTTGAAGACCATGGTGATGAGGGAGAGGCCGAAGGTGCTCTTGGAGCGCATCACCATCACCCCGGGGGTACCCATGAGCTCCCGCTCCAGGGGCACGGTGATCTGCTGCTCCACCTCCTCCGCCGCCAGGCCCGGCACCTGGGTGATGACCTGGGCCCCCACATCGGCAATGTCCGGATAGGCCTCCAGGGAGAGGCGGGTCCAGGAGAAGGCGCCATAAATGGCCGCCAGCAGGAAGACGGCCCAGACCAGGTAGCGCCGACGGAGGCAGGCCTCGACGAAACGCTCAATCATGGAGAAGGACCCCTTCCCTCAGCACCAGGCGCTCCCCGGGCCTGAGTCCCTCCAGGACCTCCGTCCAGGCGGTGCCAAGGTGGACCCCCTCCTTCACGGCCCGGGCCTCAAAGGTCCAGGGCGCCACCTCCACGTAGACCCGGCTGCCGAAGGGGTCCTGGAGGATGGCGGTGGTGGGCACCACCAGGCCCTGACGGCTGCGAAGCCCGAAGGTGACATTGGCAAACATGGCGGGAAGCAGGCGCCGGGCGCTGTTGTCGAAGGGGATGCGCACCTTCACCGTGCGGGTCTCGGGGTCCAGCATCTCCCCCACGAAGGCCACCCGACTGCGGAAGGTCTCGCCGGGGAAGCTGGCCAGGCTGGCCCCCACCTCCTGACCCGGCTGGATGCTGGGGATGTCCTTCTCCTGGACGCTGGCGCAGAACCAGACCTTGGCCAGGTTGGCCACCACCATGAGGGGGGCGTTGAGGTCGTTCCAATAGCCTCCCGGGGCTCCAGCGAGCTCGCTGATTCGCCCGGCGATGGGGGCGCGGAGAACCATCTGGCGTTGGGTGGGCCCTGCCGACAAGGGAACGCCCAGCTGCTGGAGCCGGGACTCGGCCCGCCGGAATTCGCTCTCGGCAGCGGCATGGTCGGTCTCCGCCTGGTCGACCTCCCGTCGGGAGGCGATATCGTGCTGGCCCAGTTCCCGCACCCGGGCCAGGGTGCGCTCCGCCTGCTGGTGCTGGGCCCGGGTCCTGTCCAGGTCCGCCCAGGCCTGGGCCAGGTCCGGGGATTCGAAGGTGGCCAGGTCCTGGCCCTTCTCCACCCAATCCCCCAGGCGGACATGGACCTGGAGGATCTTCCCCGGCACGGGGGGAAGGATCTTTACGAGTCCCGAGGGATCCGCCTCCACGGTGGCCGGCACGGTGAGTTCCGCCTGCACCTTGCGGACCTCCGCCGGTCCCACCTCCAAACGCTTCCTCAGGGGCGAGCCCTCGGGCACCACCCACCGTTTGCCCTGCCGGGTGTAGGGTTCCAGGGCCGCGTCCCGCCGGGTGCGGTCGCAGCCCCCCAGGAGCAGCAACAGGCCGACCATGAGGCGCGTGAAAGGCTTGGAAAGGAACATGGGCATGGGCCGTCCTTTACGGGAAGACCCCTGACAGCAGGGGCCTCCCGCATGCATTGTGGTGCGAGGTAGTCGCGTCCTCCGAACCAGAACGCGAATTCTTAGACAATCTTTAGGAGGAGACTGACAGGGTGAAAAGCATGGCGGAGGGTGGCAAAGGGCAGGCCGGACGAGGGCCTCGGAGGCTCGTCAACCTGTTGGCGGGCATCGGCATGGCCGCCCTCTGCACCGCCGTGGCCTGGCTCTGCCACAGCTGGGGGGACCTGGCCTTCTTCCTCATGGTCTACCTCCTGGGGGCCGTCCTCGTGGCCTGGCGCTGGGGCAGGCTGGCGGCGGGGGTGACCGCGGTCTTGGGTCTTCTGTCCTACGATCTGCTCTTCAAGACCCACGCCTTCAGTTTTACCGTGGCGGATGGCTCGCGCTTCGTGGCGTTCCTCGGCCTGGTGGCCATTGCCCAGTTCGTGGCGGACCTCATCCACCGGCTTCGGGAACAGACCCGCCAGGCCCAGGCCCGGGAGCAGGAGGCGGCCCTGCGCTATGCCCTCACTCGTCGTCTGGCCGGTGAATCCAGCTCCGAGGGCATCCTTCGGGTGGCGGAGGCCTTCCTCCGCGAGGAAACGGGCCACCCCTTCACCCTGGACCGGACCCTGGATCCCACCGCACTCCGGGTGCTGGAGGGCTCCCGGGGGCCCCTGGGAGTCATCCGGGGAGAGGCGGCGGCCTGGCAGGCCCTGCCCCAGGATTTCCGTGAAAGCACCAGCCACCAGATCGCCCTGGCCCTGGAGCGGGCCCTCTCCCACGAGGAGGCCCAGCGTGCCCGGGCCGAGGCGGAGCGGGAGCGCACCTGCAGCGCCCTCCTCAGCGCCGTGTCCCACGATTTCCGCACGCCCCTGTCGGCCATCCGGGCGGCGGCCGCCACCCTGGCCGGCGGCAACCTCAGCCCCGAGGAGCAGGGGGAATTGACGGAGCTCCTGCAGCTGGAGTCCCAGCGCCTGGACCGGCTGGTGGCCAACCTCCTGGACCTGACCCGCCTGGAACAGGCGCACCTGAGCCTGGTGCGGGAATGGCAGCCCCTGGAGGAGGTGGTGGGGGCCGCCCTCTCCCGCCTGGAAGCCGCCCTGGGCCCCCTGCCGGTGGAGGTCCACCTGCCCGAGGACCTGCCCCCCTTGCCCATCGACGCCGCCCTGGTGGAGCTGCTGTTCACCAACCTCCTGGAGAACGCCCACCGCCACGCTCCCGGAGCCGCAGTGACCCTCCGGGCCTGGCCGGCGGGGGACACGGTGGGGGTGGAGGTGGCGGACCGTGGCCCCGGAATCCCCGAAGCCGACCGGGAGCGGATCTTCGGTCGCTTCATTCAGGGGCGGCAGGCTCCCCGGGACGGGGGCGTGGGCCTGGGCCTGGCCATCTGCCGCGCCATCGTCCAAGTCCATGGCGGCCGCATCTGGGTGGAGGAGTCCCCCGGGGGTGGCGCGGCTTTCCGGTTCACCCTGCCCTGCTAGGAGTTCCCCCATGGCCTCACCCCTCATCCTGGTGGTGGAAGACGATGCGTCCCTGCAGAAGGTGCTCTCCGGCCACCTGCGGAGGAATGGCTTCGAGGTCCTGCTGGCGGGCGGGGGGCGGGAGGGCCTGTCCCTGGCCCACAGCCACAACCCCGACCTGGTGCTCCTGGACCTGGGCCTGCCGGATCTGGATGGCCTGGAGGTGCTCCAGGACCTCCGGAACTGGGGGGATGCCCCGGTGGTGATCCTCAGCGCCCGGACCCAGGAGCGCCAGAAGGTGGAGGCCCTGGACCTGGGGGCGGACGATTACCTCACCAAGCCCTTTGGCATGAACGAGCTTCTGGCCCGCCTGCGGGTGGCCCTGCGCCGCACCATCCGCCAGGGCGTGGCCCAGCCCGTGGTCACCTCCGGGGACCTGCGCATCGACCTGGAGCAGCGCCGGGTCAGCCGCGGGGCCGAGGAGGTCCGCCTCACCCCCCTGGAGTACCGCCTCCTGGCCTCCCTGGCCCGGCGTAACGGCAAAGTGGTCACCCACAAGCAGCTCCTGGTGGAGGTCTGGGGCCCCGGCCAGGAGGCCCAGACCCAGTACCTGCATATCTACATGGGGCAGCTGCGAAAGAAGCTGGAACAGGACCCCACCCGCCCCAGGCATTTCCGCACCGAACCGGGGGTGGGATATCGGTTGGAGGTGGACTAGCAAGGGCTTTCGGCCCCCAGCATGGTCAGTTGCCAAATGCACCCATCCCACCCTCAGGGAAATGCACCTTCACACAGGGCAAGGTTGGTGGACCATTCCTTTTCTGGGGTGCGGTCTGTGTTCATCTCGTGACACATGTCGGCGCTTCGCGCAGGATAACCCCAGCCCAGATCTCCACCGATCGGGCCCCCCTCAGGATGCAATGCCATGTTCACAGCCCGTGTGTATTTCTCCTGTCCAAACGACGACCTGTACCAGACCATTTCCTGGCTTCTCGCAGCTTGGTATCAGAATGGCCAGATCCTCGCATCACCCACGCCAACAGCACTCGGCAACGGTCAACTGCAGGTATTCTTGTCGATTCCAGAGGCAAACTCACTTGCACCGGACGTCTCCAACCGCGCAGTCCAGGAGACGATGGGCGAATATCGAAGGCTGGCAGACACTTTGCCTGAGGTGCATGTCCTTGGTGAAGACCCCGAAGGGCTAAGGGCCTGTGGGTGTCCTTCACGATCGGGCCTAATCCTGTATACCCATTGGTGCTCTGTCGATCCACCCCTGAGGTGCCTGGACTGCTTCGATCCTGTGCCGCTCTACCGAGTGCCTCCCATCAATGGAGACAACCACCTAAACGTGCTGGGGTGGGCGGGGAACTACCGGGCCTGCGACGCCCTGCAGATGCGCGTATCCGTGGGAGAGCGCTTTGGGGAAAGGCAGATGGCGACATGCGATAGCGCGCTCTCGCGTGAGGGACGAGGCCTTTGCGCGGCCCTTGAAAACATTACGGGTCTAAAGACCTACTACTACCTTCACCGGATGCGAGGGCGCAATCGCATTGCGAGGGAACGCTCACGATGCCCTGGATGCGGTGAAGCATGGATGCTTGCCGAGGGTCTGCACGGACTGTTCGACTTCAGGTGCGAGACCTGCAGGTTGCTCTCGAATACTCCGGTCAACCCCTGAAAGCACGGCCGGGTTGCCAACTTGTGATCCCTAGGATTGAACCCACGCCTATTGCCAAAGGGTCCGCCAATCCGCGCTCCCTCTTCCACCCATCCCTGTGGATCCGACTCCACCAGCAAGGGGTGGGCAAAGCGAACCTGTTGGACAGTGGTAACACTGGTAAACCATCGCTCCGAGGTTCCCTTGCTCCGCCCCCTGCTCATCCCCTTCGTTGGATCCATCCCCTGCGCCCAGGCCCCAGGGGAAGAAGCCTTGAAGGTCTTCAACCGCAACTTGGCTTATTCCCTTCAGGGCAACTTGGTGGCCTTGGGCCCCCATGACCTTCACAGACGGATTCCGGACCCTGACCCGACAGGAACCTCTGCTGGAGCTGCTGTTGCCGGTCCAGGTGCCTGAAGAAAGCCTGGGATTGGCCCTGGCGGCCCGGGAGGGCTGGGCACCGGGCCCCCGCTGGGCCTGGCTGGACCCGCAAGGCAAGGTCCGCCTCCAGGGCACCACCCTTCCCGAACCCAAGCACCTGGCTGAGCAGTTGGCCATTGAAGGTTGGAAGGATGAGACCCGGCTTCTCCATCAGCCTCAATTTTCTGCCTGATTCCATCAAGCGTTCCAGCCTGGTACGGGAGGTCACCTTAAGGCACCTGGCCAAGCTTGAAGGAGCCGTCCTGGCCTCACCGGACAGCGGGCTGCTGGCAGCCTACACCCTCTGCACTCAATGGACGGGCAAGGGTTCCCTGTTGGGCCTCCTGCCTCGCCTCCGATCCTCGCAGGCCCATCCTTCCACGACCCTTGGCCTGATGGGAGCCTTCGCGACCTGGGGGCTCTTCCTCCAAGAATGCAAGGACAAGGAAGCCTGGGGCACCCTGGCCTCCTTCCTCTCGGAGCACTTTGAGAGCCTGATGAATCCCCTCGAAGAGCTCCAGGAGCGCCAGCGCCTCTGGGGTGTGGGGGCACAGCGGCTCTACAAGCTCTATGTCGAAAGCCTGCTCCGCATGGATCACATAAAGGGATGCCGAAACAACCGTGCGAAGCTTCGCCGCCCTGGGCCTGAAACGGTCCACGACCCTGGCCGCCGAGGTGGCCACGGCCCAGAAGCAGCCGGACCTGGCCCGAGCCTGGGAGGCCATGGCGGTCGAACCCCTGCCTCCGAGCGCGCCAGTGGCAGGTCCGAGAGGCGCCCGCAAAGTGCAACTCCTGGTCTTGGGTCTCGAGCCATCGCCCTGGCTGAAAGCCCTGGAGGCCACCTTGGCCACGGAGCCCTGGCAGGAGCTGGACCTTCCCCATCGTGTTTTGTGACGCGAGGATTCGGCGCGGGTCACCCAGGCCCTGGGCCACCCCCCTGGCCCCACCTGGCTCCTGCTGACCCGCACCGGCAAGGTACTGGCCGAGGGCACGGGGCCCCTCCAGCCCCAGGCCCTTCGCCCGATCCTGGAACGCAGCGGCAACCTTCCCCTGCGCCAGCAGCTGGAAACCTTTTGCCGGGAACACCCGGAGCACCTGGGGGCCCAGTGGGATCTTTTGCGCGCGGAGTTCACCTTGGCGGAACGCCAGATGGCTCCCCACCTCAAAGGCACCTCGGAAGGTCCCCAGCCCGTGGACTACGGCCGTGGCATGGTGCTGGGCAGCAAGTCCATCCCCGAGCTCTAGGCCACCCTTTCGAAGGCCGAGGACCTGCGGATCTGGGGAGCCTCCTCCAAGCGTCTGGTTCAACTTTATGAGCACCCGGGCTGGATCCTGGGCACCCAGCCCGCGGCCGTCCCCGGGGTGGCCCGCCATTCCCCTCTCATGCGCCAGGCGGCTAAGAAGGCCCTCCAGCGGGTGGAGGCCCTGATGGAAAGGGCCCCCCACCAAGGTGCCCTCTGGCGCCTCTGGGGCAGCCTCGTCCTGGTGGCGGGAGACGGTGGACGGGTGGCCTTTCTGGACGGACTCCATCCCATCCCCGGTTTCGGTGAGTTACCCCCGAATTCCATGGTGGACCCAGTGGTGGCAGCCTATCGAACGCAGGGGCTCTGGGACCGCCTCCGCAATTTCCTTGAGCTGGAGCGCCGCCGGGGCTGGGGCGCGACGATGGAGAAGGCCCCAACCGAGGCCTTTCCTGGCACCTGGACCACCCGCATTGCGCGCCTGGTGGAGGCACACCTTCGCCTAAGGTCTGACGATCAGGCCGAGGTGGTGGTGTGCCAGGCCCTGGCCAACTATGGCCCCCGGGACCTCCCCACCGCCGCGGCCAAGGTGGCCCTGGCCTGCGGACGCGCCGAGCTCGCCCAGCGCTGGGCGGGGCTTCGGGTGGAGCGCTAGAAGGTCCAGCGCAGCCCGGCCTGCAGGCTCCGTCCCCGGCCCGGTCCCCACACCTGGGTCACGTCATAGCCGCCCTGGGCGTCCACCCAGAGGAAATCCTCCCGGTCGGTCTGTTTGTAATCGAAGACATTGTTCACCGACAGCACCAGGGCGCCCTGCTTGGTGAAATTCCACGTGGCGCTGGCATCCACGGTCCAGAAGGCAGGGCTGCGGTCCAGCTTGGGGGAACCGTCCATGTTGTGCCGGGGGGTTCCTGCGTAGTCGTAGAACCGCCGCAGGTTCTGGGTGCCCGTCCAGGTGGACCCGGCGAGTAGGCTCAGGTGGTAGCGGTCATGGTCCAGGCGCAGGTACACCCGTTCCTCGGGCCGCGCAAAGGCGAGGGTGCCGGGCTTGAAGGCATACCGGTAGGCCTCCGCCCCCAGGGTGCCTTCCACATGGCCGGGAAATTTGAGGGTGAAGGTGGCATCCAGCCCCTTCACCACCAGCGGATCGTGGGACTGGGTGAAGAGGGTGATGGGGGCGCCGGTGCGGGGATCCTTTGCGCCTGAATCCAGCAGGGCGAAGTTCTTGATCCGGTTGTAGCTGGCGGAAACCACCATCGCCGCATGCTCGCCCCCCAGGCTGTAGGTGTAGCTGGCGTTGTCGCTTGTCTCCGGCCGGTCGATGACCCGATCGATGCGGGTGGTGGAAAGGATGCCGTGGTCCTGCTCGAAGAAGGAGGTGGGCAGGCGAAAACCGCGACCCACGGCAAAGCGGCTGTTTGCCCGGGGGGAGTGATGCCACAGCAGGTTCAGGCGGGGGGTGGTGATGCCGCCGAACACGTTGTTGTCGTCGTGGCGCACGGATCCATTCAGCTCCAACTTGCCCTTGAAGAAGGCGTGGTAGACCTGCACATAGGCCGCAGGGGTCCTGTAGATGTAATTGTCCAACCCATGCACCACCGTGCTGTCCTTGAGCACGCCCCGGGAGCGGAGGTCCTCGTACCGGTGGTTCAGGCCCGCCGTGACCAGGGTTTCCGCCAGGAACCACTGGAGGCTGGCCTCGACGAAGTACTGCCGCTGGTTGGCCTTGTAGAAATCACCCTCGTAAAAGGAATCCTGATCGTGGTTCGCGAACCCCAAGGCCAAGTGCAGTCTGCGATTGTCCCCCAGGTTGCGATCGGCGTTGAGGATGCCCTGCTGGCGCTTCGTATCGATGAGTTCGGAGAAGCCGCCCCGGCCTCCATCGTAGGGAAGGAGCACCCGTCCATCGCCCAGGCGGATGGGGTTCTGGCCCGCCGCCACCGCGGCAGCGAAATCTCCATCGGGACGGATCCATCCCCGGGCATCGGGGCTGCCGCCCCTGCCTCCACGCCAATCAAAGGGGTTCCCGGTGAGGCTGGCTTTGATGGCGTCGTGATCGAAACCCAGGGCGCCACCACCCCGGCGTTCATCCACCGCATCCACCCTGCCCCGCAGCTGGAACCCTGCCGCATCGTCCATGAAAAGGCCGATGCCCCCCAGGTAGCGTTTGAACCCGGTGTACTCGCTGGCACCATTGCCATTGGCATCCAGGCTGGCGTGGTGCGCACCCAGGAAGGAGGCCGTGAGGGTTCCGCCCTTGAAGTTGGTGGCCGCGAAGGCCTCCAGGCGACGGTAGCCCCCTTCGCCCCCCTGGGTTTCAAGGATGGTCTCCGGGCCCGCGGGCCGACGGGACACCAGGTTCACCGTGCCCGCCAGCGCCTCGGGCGCGATGAGGCTCACCCCAGCCCCCCGGGAGACTTCGATGCGCTCCACCCCGTTCACGCCCACCATGTCCAGGCCATAGGCACTGGACACCGAGGAGAAGATCGGCACGCCATCGATGAGGATCGTGGTGAATCGCCCCGGCAGGTTGTTGAGCACCACGTTGCGCACATTGCAGATGGAGCATTCGGTCTGCACCGAGATGCCGGGCTTGCAATCCACCGCCTCCACCAGGGAGATCGCATTGGCCTTGCGAATCTCCAGGATAGGAAGGGCCTCGGTGGTGATGATCTCGGCACGCAGCTTGGGGGCCACCGTCACGGAGATCCCACTGCTCACCTCCACCACCGCCCCGGCGATGGGGCGAAGGATGAAACGGAGCCGCGGCCATTTCTGGCCCTTGCCCACCTTGAACTCCCGGTGCAGGGGCTCGAAACCCTCCGCCTGCAGGTCGAATCGGTAGTGCCCCGGATGGGGGTCCACAAAGCGGAAGCAGCCTTTAGCATCGGTGGCGAATTCCCGCACCACGCCATCCACGGTGAGCCGCACTTGGGTGCCCACGATGGGAAAGCCCTTGGCATCCCGCACTTGTCCGATGGCCTCCTTGTCGAATAGAGCATCCAGCCATGGCTCATGGGGAACCGTGGGGGCGGTTTCCGGAAGGGAAGGCCCCTCCGGAAGGGACGCCCAAGCCGCCGTGCCGCAGAGCAGAAGAGTCATAAAACCAAGATGGGTGTGTCGAAGCATGCAATTCTCGCGGAAAGGGACTCAGACTGGCTGCGTCCGGGTCACGGGAGCCTCCCCAGGGAGCACGCCCGTGGGAACGATTCGGGTCAGGCTCGAGGCGGACGACAGGGAACGGAGCGATTCTTTGGTGAATCCTTAGTTTCTGGAATGACCCCATCTTTCCCCCAGCCGGAATCCCCCGAGGCCGACTCCAGCAGGCACCTCAGAACATCAATGGGGCCGCGAACGCGAATCATGGCAACTCCCAGAAACAGGAAAACACTCCGCCAGACGTGGCAGAAGACCCACAGGCCCCGGCAGCCAAAGGGCGCCGCGTAGCCAAGACCCAAGTTAACTTTTCTGAGACCATGTCGCAAGTGACCCACATCACGACGCGAGAATCGATCTCAACAAAACAAGTTCAATCTTGTTTATTCATTTTTAAACCACCCCAACGTCGCTCCGTTCGATGGAAGCCATCTCAAGGCGGTTGCAGGGACGCGATCAAAATTTCTTCGAACCATCTGCGCCCTTCCTGCGTTATCCCTTCCGTGGGGTTCTCTGGCCCCATGGACGAGGCCCCATGGAATACGACCTCCAAGACCTGCTGGACGCCTGCCGGGCGGGGGATGCCCTTGCCTGGGAGGTCCTGGTGCGCGAGTACCAGGGCCGTGTCTTCGGTCTTGCCTACCATCTGCTGAGCCGGGTGGAGGACGCCCAGGACGTGGCCCAGGAGGCCTTCGTGAAGGTCTACCGCAGCCTGGGGAATCTGCCCCGGGAGGCGGACTTCGTGCCCTGGCTCCTGGCCATCGCACGCAACGCCGCCCTGGACCACCTTCGCCGCGCCAAGGCCCGGCCCCAGGCCTGGGACCTGCCCGAGGGTGCCCTGGAGGCCTTCCGGGACCCTGAGGCCGATCCCGAGGCCAGGGCCCACGCCCACCAGCGCAGGACCCATCTCCTGAAGGCCCTCCAGACCCTGGGGGCCTCGAGCCGCGAAGTCCTCCTTCTCCGGGATATCCATGGCCTGAGCGTGGAGGAGGTGGCTGGCCTGCTGGATGTGCCCGAAGGCACGGTGAAGTCCCGCACGAGCCGGGCGCGTCTCGAACTTGCCGATCGACTGTTGGCCCAGGGGGTGGGCGCATGAGCGAAGACCTGACCCGTAGGATCCTCCTGACCACGGGCGTGGACCCCTGTGCCACCGCCCGAGAGCGCCTGGCCTCCGGGGAGGGCACGGCCTTCCAGCGTTCCCTCCTGGAAGCTCACCTTGCCCACTGCCCCGCCTGCCAGCACCTGGCTGCGGTGCTGCGGATGGCGGCGGACCATCTGCCGGAACTGGCGGTGCTGGATCCTGGCCCAACCTTCACGACCAATGTGCTGGCACGCACCTCGAAGGCCGTCCGGATCACCCCCCTGGAGCGGATCTGGCGGCGCCCCCGCCTGGCCCTGGAAGCCGCCTGGCTGGGCACGGCCGCCGGAGTCATCGTCATGGCTCCCATGCCCAAAGGAGCCCCGGCGGCCCTCATCGCCCACCTGGGTCACCAGGCCGAAACCCGCACCCAGCCTCTGCTCCGGGGGCCCCAGGCTGCCCACGGGCGTAGGTCCACCACTCGCACCACCGCCCGCACCACCCACCAGGGCGTGTCCCGGATCATCCAGGCGGTGCATGGGGCCGGTAAGAGCGTGGCCCGCTGGTTCACCAGCGCCATTCGCTGGATGAGGATTTCCGGGAACCCCGACACCCCGGCGCCCGTTACCCCTCCTGAAGGCCCGGCGCCTAAGCCCCCAAGGAGTTCACCATGAGCGATACGACCCCGACCCAACCCCCTGCCCAGACCCCTCCTGCGGGTTGGCAGTACACACCGCCCTACCGGGCCGAGGACCCCCGCAAGGTGTCGGTACCTCTGGCCACCCTCCTTTCCTTGATGCCGGGGCTCGGCCAGGTGTACCTGGGGTACTACGCCAGCGGCTTCCGGAACATCCTGGTGGTGGCCTCCGTCATTGCCCT
Source organism: uncultured Solibacteraceae bacterium (assembly GCA_964589695.1). Classification (GTDB taxonomy): domain Bacteria; phylum Acidobacteriota; class Holophagae; order Holophagales; family Holophagaceae; genus CAZPUI01. The sequence goes on from CAZPUI010000074.1 coordinate 11,716, forward strand.
GCTGAACCAGGGAAGCGGCCCCTTCGAACCCTTCCTGGGCCTCTTCCTGGCCTTCTTCTGGCTCTTCAACCTCGTGGATGCCAGTCGCACCGCCCACCTATGGAACCAGGCCCTGGTGGCCTCACCCACCCTCGAGGTACCGGTGCTCAAGCAGGACCGCTTCAGCCCCCTGCTCGCCGGAGTGGGCCTCACCCTGGTGGGCCTCGTGACCCTCGTCCACCGCGTGTTGGATATCCCCATGGCCTGGCTCGGTCGCTGGTGGCCCGCCGCCCTTGTGGTGGCCGGCATCGTCCTCATCTGGCAGTCGGTGAAGCAGGACGCATCGAAGACGGAAGAAGCGTGAGCGCAGGCCTTCAGGGCCCCCCACCGGGGGCCCTGGGCTTCCCTAGGGCCACGCGCTCCGCCTTGAGCATCACGACCTGAGTTGCCCGGCAGCCCGAGATGCTGGTGTAAAAACCTACTTGGTCTGGGGTTTACCCTTGGCATCCCTGAACTTGGCCAGGCGGGTCAGGAGCGACTCTTCCACGGTCTGCAGCACGGCGGCTTCGGCGGCGGGGGATTGGCGCAGCAGTCCGGGATCCGCCCTAAAACCCCAGGCCTTGAACCAGGGATGGTTGTCGTTCTCCCCGAGGAATACGGCCATTTGTACCTTGGGGAGCCGGGCATTCACCTTGGGACTCGGCTCCGGGCGCCGGGCCGCCCCCTCGGGCAGCTTGGGCAGCTTGGCCAGCCTTGCCCGCACCCGCTGGAGCACCACCTGGAACCCTCGCTCCTGGAGACTGGCCTGCAGGGCCTCTTCGGCCTGTTCCACCGCCTCATTCAGCTTGGTCTGAGCCTCCCTCCAGGCCTGGTAGTCCTTCTTGTCCTGGGGACTCAGGGGCTTGGGCGGTTTGCGGTTCCGAAGGGCCTTCCAGCGGTTAAGTTCACTGTGCTTGTCCGCCGCCTCCTTCCGGGCCTTGAGGGCTGCAACCAAGGCCGGGGTTGCCAGCGGCAACTCCGTGACGGTCAGGGTGCTCAGGCTGTACTGCAGGTCCTCCCCGGGGGCAAAGGGCTCCTCCTGGGCCCGCTTGGCGAACTGGTCCAGCTTCCAGCTATCTCCGCAGCGCAGCAGGGGACGGCCCAGGTCCGGGGACTTGAGGGCTGCAAGCACCGGGTCGGGCAGCTTGCGGCGCGCCTCCTGGGGAAGGCCTGGGGTGGGCACCTTGGACTCCAGCTCCAGGAGGGCCTCCCGGACGATCCGGGCGGCCTCCACGCTGAATTCATCGGCATGCTTGGGTACCCAGATGTCCAGGGGGGGCATTTCGGGACGGTCCCAGGGCAGGTTGAGGTTGTCCCGCCGCACCACCACAGTGTCGGAAGGACAGTCCAGGGCGGGCCGCGCCTTCAGGCGATGCCAGTATTCCAGGAACTGGGCCTTGGTGAGGTTGACCCAGTGCACGGAGAAACGCTCGGGGGCAGGCTTCGCTGTAGCCTGCAGGGGAGTAATGGACCAATGCACGTGGGAGGCCTGGGTGTCGGCCTGCTGGGCCTCGGCGCGGCTGAAGCATGCCAGCACCTCCTCCGCGGTGGCCTCCTTGACTACCAGCTGAACCTGGAGCCCGCCCCCCCCCCACTTGAGCTTGAGGGCACCCAGGTCGGTCTGCACCCCTTGCGATGGATTCCCCCACCGCGCCATCCGCCGCGCCCGGACCTCCCAGAGTCCCAGGCCTGCCAGGCCGCAGGGCACCACCAGCCCCGAGGCCAGCAGGCAGCGCAGCCGGTTGGGGTG
>CAZPUI010000075.1:0-13329 GCA_964589695.1 uncultured Solibacteraceae bacterium
GGGTCCCGGAGGCGGCCTCCGCGGTGGGGGTGGCACCGGTGGATGAGGGTGCGACGGAGGCCCTTTTCCAGGACCTCCGGGCCCTCCGGAAGGAGTTGGCGGACGCCAAGGGCCTGCCTGCCTACGTGGTCTTCTCCGATGCCACCCTGCGCCACATGGCGCGGTTTCGTCCCACCAACCCCGAAGCCCTGCTGGCCCTTTCGGGTGTGGGCCCGGCCAAACTCGAGAAATATGGTGATGTCTTCTTGGCTCGGATCCGTGCTTTCTAAGGCTGGATCCTGCTTTGGTCGAGTAGGATGGAATCGATGGCTATGAGGTCGTAATGCGTGGTTGTTTCCTACAGAACCTTCAGCTCCGCGTTGAACTGAGTGCGCGCGGGGCCGAGATGACTCGCCTCCGGACGGTCTCCGGTATCGACCTTCTCTGGAATGGCGATCCTGAGTTCTGGCCGCGGCATGCGCCCCACCTCTTCCCTTCCGTGGGTCGCCTGGCGGGCGACCGTTTCGTGCATGGGGGGCGGGCCTATCCCATGCCCAAGCACGGATTTGCCCGGGATTGCGACTTTAGGCTTGCCAGGGTCAGCCGGGAGTTCGCCACCTTCGTGCTGCGGGACAATGAGCAGACCCGTGCGCAGTACCCCTTCTCCTTCGAGCTGCGCATCAGCTACGGCCTGGATGGCAACACGCTGCACATCATCTACGAGGTGCTGAACCACGGTACCGAGCCCATGCCCATGGCGCTGGGGGCCCACCCCGCCTTCCGCTGGCCCCTGGTTCCAGGGATCCCTAAAACGTCCCATGTGGTGAAGTTCCAGATGCCCGAGACCGCACCCATCCGTCGGCTCACCCCCGAGGGCTTCCTGCGCCCCGAACCCCTCCCCACCCCGGTGCGGGAGCGGTCCCTCGAGCTGAGCGAGGACCTCTTCGAGCAGGACGCCATCATCTTTGATCGCCTCAACAGCCACCGTTTGCGTTTCGAGGCCCCCGGCACCCCCATCGTCCAGCTGGACTGGAAGGGTTTCCAGCATCTGGGCATCTGGTCCAAGCCCGACGCGCGCTTCCTTTGCATCGAGCCCTGGCAGGGCATGGCTTCGGAAGCGGGGTACGAGGGTGCCTTTGCGGACCGCCCCGGCGTGGTGGTGGTGGAGCCCCGTTCCCGGCGCACCTTCAGCATGGCCATCACCCTCTATACTGATTTTTAGACGTGGCATCCCCTGCACGGTTCCGAATTCGCGGTGCGAATTCGGAAATGGTCGATGGGGGATCACCCGTGGATCTTCCTTGGAGGGCGTGAAATGGCGGTTCGATGCGGAATTGTGGGGCTCCCGGGCGTAGGGAAGAGCCTGCTCTTCAATGCGATGACCAAGGGTGATGTGGCCTCGGGCAACTTCCTCTTCTGCACCACCAGTGCCACCACGGGTGTGGTGGACGTGCCGGACGCCCGATTGCAGGGACTGGCAGAGGTGGTGAAACCCGCCAAGATCGTGCATGCCACCCAGGAGTTCGTGGACATCCCAGGCCTGGTGCGGGGGTCCAGCAAGGGTGAAGGCATGGGGAATGCCTTCCTCACGGACATTCGGGACATGAACGCCCTCGTCCAGGTGGTGCGCTGCTTCGAAAACCCGGACATGCCCCATGCGGAAGGCAGCCTGGATGCGGTGCGGGACCTGGGCATCGTGGACATGGAGCTCATCATCAAGGACATGGAGGTGGTGGAAAAGAGCCTGGAGCGCCACCAGAAGACCGCCCGCAGCGGCAACAAGGAGAGCCAGACCATGGTGGCGATCCTGGAGAAGGTCCTGGCGGTGCTCAACGAGGGGCTCTGGGCCTCCAGTGCCGAGCTTTCCAAGGAGGAACTCTTCCTCATCAAGAGCTTCTGCCTCCTCACCCTCAAACCCATGCTCCTGGTGGGGAACATCGACGAAAAGGACATTCCGAATCCGGAAGCCAATCCGCACTATGCCGCCCTCAAGGGCGTGGCCGAGGCGCGGCAGCTGCCCTTGATTCCGGTGTGCGCCAAGCTGGAGGCGGACCTCTGTCAGCTGGACCCCGAGGAACAGGCCCTCTTCATGGAGGAGGCAGGGCTGCGCGAGCCAGGCCTGAACCGCTTCATCCGCACCAGCTTCCAGTTGCTGAACCTGCAGACTTACTTCACGGCGGGGCCCAAGGAGGTGCGGGCCTGGACCATCCCCATCGGCGCCACCGCACCCCAGGCGGCGGGGGTCATCCACTCGGACTTCGAGCGGGGCTTCATCCGGGCCAGGGTCATTGCCTATGACGACTACATCGCCTGCAAGGGGGAGCACCAGGCCAAGGAGCAGGGGAAGCAGCGGCAGGAAGGGAAGACCTACATCGTCAAGGACAACGATGTCATCGAGTTCCTCTTCAACGTGTAGCGATTCAAGCCGACCCACTGGCCTTCCGATGCAGGCTGGAGCACAGGTGGAACCAGCCCTATGAACAAACCGAAGGTGGGCCGAATCTGGGGGAAGGACATTCCCGTCGAGGATCCGGGCCTGCTGCGTACGGCGTTCCGGGTCCTGCGGGACGCCGAAGTTGAATTTCCGATCAAGGTCGAGGGCACGAGCACCCTTCCCTATTTCAGTGTGGTCAAGGTGCTGGATTTCGAGGGGGGGGCCTTCCAGCTGAAGCTGGTGCGCCCCTTGCCCCATGAGCTTCTCAAGGGCGCCGAGTTTCGCATGACCTTCGCCCTGGAGGACCAGCGCTACGAAGCACTGATCCAATTCAAGGGGCGGGAGGCCTACCTCACCTACCTCTTCAGCCTTCCCGCGGTTCTGTTCCACGCGGACCGCCGCCAGCACAAGCGCTTTCCCTTCCGCCCCCGGGAGAGTGCCTATGTCACGGCCCAGGACGGCGGTATCCCTGGGCTCGGCGTGGCGGGTGCCCTGGTTAACATCGGGGAGGGAGGGTTTGCCATTCGGGTGGATCGGGTCATCCGCCTGGAGGACGGGATGCGCATTCCGCCCACCACGGCGGTCTTCGATCGGGGAAAGCACTTCGCCCGGATTCGGCTCCAGGACCTGCCTCGGCTGCCCATCCTGGAAATCTCTGGGTTGGTGAGTCACACCCATGAGCGGGGATCGGAAATCCTGGTGGGGTTCACCTTCGCTCGGCTGTCGGACATGCAATCTACGGCCATCCGGGACTGCCTTTCCTTCCGGGAGAAGGTGCTGGGAGCCAGCACGGCAGGGGTGCGGAATGGCTTCACACCCCGCGCCCGCCCAGCTTCCTCGACCCCTTCCCCGGGGAAGGGGGAGGCCCCCCCCGCTCCGGTGTCAAAGGCCGAGCCCGAGCGGCCCGTGGCCCATGTTTCCCTGTCAGAGCCCCTCCACGTCCTGGCCCGCCGCACCAGCCGTCTCGTGCTGGCGGTGGCCGATACCGAGACCCGGGCCCGGCTGCTGGGGCACCTACGGCGGAATGGCTACCACCGCATCACCGTGGTGCCGGATCTGGCCCAGGCCGGTGCCCATTGGAAGCAGCCCCAGGCCAAACCTGTCTTGCTCCTGGTGGACCTTGGGTTGGCCGTGGACCAGCCCGATCCCGTGGCCGCGGCCCGGGGTCTGGAACGGCAGGTGGCCACCTATGGCGAGATTCCCATGGTCCTCTTCTGCCCCCAGGTGGACCCTTCCATGATGCTGGGCCTGGCCCATCGCACCCGGGTGCTGTCCAGTGATCCTGCGGATCCCAACGCCCTGGAAGAGTGGCTGGCCACCCTGGACAGCATGGCGGGGCTGGGGGATCGCTGAGCAGGGTGAGCGGTGGGATTCCCGATCCTGCTGGGGGATGATCGCGAAGGGAAGCCGAAGAACTCAGCGCGGCATCCGACCGCAACAAAGTGCGGGTAACCACGGAGATGCCACGCACTGCGTGGCATGAGGACACGGAGAACGAAACCATGGCTTGAGGGTTCCGGCTTCCTGGCTTGGTTCCAGCAGGGGCGGAGCCGGGGAGCACACAGGTGTTCTCATAGGCTCCGCCCCTGCTGGAACGCGCGCGGCCCTGCCGCACGCCCCGAGCAAGCGGGCAGGCCGGGAAGCCTTGGGGCGGGCATGCCATGACAAGTATTCGCGCCCTGTGCTGCCGAGCCGGGGATTCGCGGGTGCCTGTCTTGATGTCCCCGTGCTTTCTCCGTGTCCTCCGTGGTCTCCGTGTTTCAATTCCTGAAAAGACGGATGTTGCCAGGGCATTGAACTTCGATTCTGTGCGCGAAAGCCAATTGTGCAGTTCAATCGACTTTGCTGCGGCCCCATATGCTGGCCCGTTACTTGAAGGCTAGTTGTTTTAACGCGACGGCTTACCGCCGGGCTGGCGAGGTTTGTTTCCAACCCACCTCCACATTGTGCAGCCCGCGGGTGGTGACCTTGGGGTGGAGGTCCAGTTTCAGGAGGCCGGGGGCGTTGGCGATCTGGAGGGTGGCCAGCCAGGCGTAGCGGGTGAGCCGCTCCAGCTTGCCCAGGTCGGCGTTCTCCACGGAGTCCCCTTCCATGTGGTAGTCCGGGGTGGTGCCGGAAAAGATCCAGACCCCTGGGATGCCCGCCAGGATGTACGGGTAGTGGTCACTGCGGTAGAAGAAGCGATTCCGTTCCGCCAGATCCTGGTAGGTGGTGGGGTCCAGCTTGAGCTGCAGGTCCGGGGCATTGGCCGCCTGCAGGTGCGGAAGCAGCTCGGAGCTCAGGGTCTGGGTGCCCACCAGGTAGATGCCCTTGGGGTCGTTGCGGCTGAGCATGTCCAGGTTGAGGTTGGCGCTGATGCGCTCCAGGGGGACCGGGCAGTTCTGGACGAACTGGAGGGCGCCCGCCAGGCCCCGCTCCTCCGCCGTGTGCCAAACGAAGATCACGGACCGCTTGGGGGGCTCGGCCACGCAGGCCTTCACCATTTCGAGCATGGCCACGCAGCCGGACACATTGTCGTCGGCCCCTGGGTAGACCCGACCCTCCCGGAAGGCCAAATGATCATGGTGGGAGCCGATGACCACATATTCCTGTTTGAGCTTGGGGTCCCGTCCCTCCACCAGCCCCACCACGTTCAGGGTGGTGGTCCGGCGGGTGCTCAGGCCCAGGGTCAGGTCCAGGATTCCCGGGAGCTCCCACCCCTTCACGGCGCGCCCCTGGCGGAGAGCCTCAAAGTGGGCGGACAGCGCCGTGGGATCCAGGCCCAGAAGCTTGGCGGCGGCCCCATGGCGCAGTTCCACCTGGTAGCGGGTGGTGAAGCTCGTCTCCGGGGGCACGGTGTAGAGGGTGGCGTTCTGAAGCACCACGGGGAGCTCGGGGTAGCGCAGCCGGTCCAGGATATCGAAGGGGAGGCCCAGAGAGACCATCCGTGCTTCGCGCTCGGGGTTGATCACGGTGATCACCGCCAGGGCTCCCTTGGCGAAGGCCTGGGAAGCCCTGCCGAAGAGGAGGTTCCGGTTGCCCTCGGGCCTCAGGGGATGGTCCTTGGCCAAGGTAAGGTCCAGCAGGACCACCACCTTGTCCTTGACGTCCAGTCCGGCATAGTCGTCCCAGCCCTTGTCCGGGGCGCTCACCCCAAGGCCTACGAACACCACCTGGCCCTTCACCCTCCCGGCCTTGACGGTGCGGATGGAGGCGGTGAAATCCTCCGGGAAGTGGAACTCCAGGGGCTCACCGCCACCCGTAACCACAAGGCGGCTGGTGGAGGGGGAGAGTGTCGTGGTCTCCACCGGCAGCTCCTGGTAGTAGGAGCCCGAGGGCATGAGGGGCTTCATGCCGTTGCGGGCACCCGCCAGGGCCAAGTATTTGGACGCGATGTCCAGCTCCGCGGTGGGGGTGTTGCGGCCCCGCATCTCCCGGGACCCCAGGAACTGGAAGTGGAAGGCAAGGTCCTGGGGCGAGATGGCCTTGAGCCCGCGCTGTTGGCCGAGGATCGGCAGGGCAAGGCCGAGGAGGAGCAGGGTTCGCAGCATCTCAGTCCACCTTCAGGTTCAGTCGGCGCGTGGCGCTGCCGGCAAAGGTGGAGCTGGCCTTGAATTCCACCCAGCCGCTGCTGCCGGCCATCTGCACCAGGGCCCGGAAGCGGGTCGTGCCCTTGCCGGGGAGGGTGAAGGGGACGGTGGGCTTGGGCATGACCGGGGCGGGCTGGTCCAGGTAGGGATGCAGCCGCACGGTGCCCGGGGGCACTTCCAGGAACTTGACGTTGGAGGAGGCGCTGAAGGTCAGGGTGTCCTTGGCCACCCGCCCCAGCACCCGCATGCGGTCCGAGGAGGTGGGGTAGGCCCGGTCGTTCTTGAGGGTGACCTCCACCCAGTAGGTGTCACTGGTGGCGGGTTTGACCTCGATGTCCGCCACCTCCACCTTGGGGAACTGGCTGGCGCAGTGCATCACGTACAGGGCATTGCGGTGGGCCTCCAGCTCCATGTAGCGGGCGGGCGGTGTGCGCTCCACATGCTTCATGGCGGTTCCGCCGATCCAGACCTTGCCCAGCTGGGGGTGCTGGAAGGCCTTGGGGGTGATCCAACCCTCCCCCGTGAGGTCCCGGTCGATCCAGGCCATCTGCTCGTCCTCGTTCACCCGGCCATCCCCATCCAGGTCCGCCTCTCCGGCGTCCCGGCCCCAGAGCTCGATGAGGTAGCTGAAGGCCCCCAGCATCATGTAGTCATTGCTCTGGGCCTGGCCCATGCCGCCGCCGGGGGTGGGGCGGTAGTTCTTCAGAATGCGGGCCCCCTCGGTGAGGGTCGTCTGGAGGGCCGCCCAGTCGTTGCCGTACTGGGGATCCACCTGGCGGGCGAAGAGCTGGGCGTATTTGTCGGTCTTGCAGAGCTCCGCCAGGCGGGCGGCCACCTGGGCCTCGGCCTCCCTCCTTTGTTCGGGGGTCTGGGCGGCGCCTCAGGGTTCCGGGGGCGCTGCGAACATGATGAGTCGGCCCGTGTTGTGGTAGTGGAAGCCCGCGAAGATGTTCTTGCGGGCCAGCTGGGCCTCGAAGATCGTCCGGGTTTCCACTTCCGACAGGGGGTAGGGCCAGCCGGCACCCAGGTTCCAGTCCCAGGGGTTGTTGCGGTTGGGGTCGGGGCCCCCCAGGTCGTCCTCGTTGATCCGTCCATCGCCATCATTGTCGAAGCCTTCCGTGCCCAGGCGGCGGAAGCGGGGGCCGGGCTCCGAGGGATCCGTGATCCGCAGGAACCGTCGGGTGTCGGGACTCAACCGGTAGTCCCCTTTGGGGTCTTCCACCCACATGGTGGAAATCTGGCCATCGCCATCCACATCCTCCGTCTGGTCCTCGTCGTAGAGTCCATCCCCATCGTCATCCGACGGCCGATAGGGCTCCCGGGGGTTGTTCTCGTCGTTGGGGAGGGCCACATAGCTGTGGTTGGCATCGGGGCTGGCCCCGGGAAGGATGTAGAAGGTGGTCTGGTCCAAGAGCCGCTTGACGTAGGGGTCGTAGTCGTAGCGGGTGAGGAGGTACCAGGCCAGGTAGAGGGAGCAGGTGACACCATTCACTTCGTTGCCGTGGACAGCCCCATCCACCCACATGGCCGGTTTGCCCTCCGGAGCACCCGTGGCCTTGGCGCTGAGGGTGAGCAGGACCATGTCCCTGCCCATGCGGCTCTTGCCGAGGGTGGTGAGTTCCGAGAGCTGGGGGTACTTGGCGTGGAGGTCCCGCAGGATCTTCACGGTCTCGGGGTGGTTGTAGTAGCGCTTGAAGCTCAGGGGGAAGTCCAGTTCGCCGTGGTAGCCACCGGGGTTGGTCTGGAGCTTGGTCTGGGTCTGGGCGGGGAGGCCCGCCAGGACCGCGGAGATGCCGACGATGAGCGTGGTGAGGGTTCGCATGGTCCGCTCCTGCTTCACTCAGCGATGGTGACGGTGTGGATATGGGTGCCGCCCTTCTGGGAGCTCACCACGACCTTCAGGGGCACGTCCCCCTCCAGGGCCACCAGCCACGTGACGGTGGGGGTCTTTCCGTTCTGCACGACACTGGGACCTTCGGGACGCTGGCGTCCGCCTGGCCCTCCCGTCCCACCCGGTCGCCCTGGGGGGGGTGGTCCCGCGGTGGCAGGGGCCTCGGGGAGCGTCTGGGAGCCCGCCAGGACCCCAAGCTTCACCCAGGCGGAGCCCTCCAGGAAGGTCATCCGGTCCCGGTCCCCCAGGAGCCATGCCACGTCCTCGCGGTTGCCCCTGAGTTGTGCGCCGGCAGCCTGGTGGGTGGGCAGGGCGCCGGTGTTGATGAAGGTGGCCTTCACTTCCACGATGCGCGTCTTCACGCCCTTGCCGGTGGCCTTGAGGGTCACCGTGTCCCCCTGGCGGGTGGCTTGGGCCTCGGGATGGGTGGAGGTGGAAATCACCCGGGCCTTCACCTCCTTGACCTGGGCGTGGGGGAGCAGGGAGGCCTTGAAGCGCTCGAAGTGCCAGAAGGTGTCCAGGGCCTTGGATCCGGCCTCCTCGGAGACCTGGGTGGAGGTGGCATAGGCCCCGAACTGGGCCTGGGCCCAGTCCAGGAAGGTGCCATGGCCGCTGGGACTCTTGCGCGCGTCCTGGTAGCCGTGGCGCCAGGCGGTGTCCGCGGTGCCACCGGTCATTTCGATGAACTTCTTCCCCAGAACCTGGTCGTACACGGCCTTGTCCCGGGCATTCAAGCGGTCCTCCGCCCACCGGGCAAAGGGGCGGAGGGTGGCCGTTCCGGGCCCCCCGGCGGACTGCACCATGGCGATGTTGGTGTGCTGGGTGAAGAACTCGATGAGGGCGTGGACCTCAGGCAGGGACGTGGGATAGGACCCCACCCCTCCGGGGGTGGCATCGTCCTTCCACCAGCCCTCGGGCCAATTTGCATCCTGGGAGGGTCCTCCCTTCGGCCCGTCGGGGTTGGGCACAGGACAGAGGTAGAAGCTGCAGGTGTCCAGCAGCTGGGTGATGTCGGGGTCCTTGCCGTATCCCGTCAACAGCTGCTGAAGGACATGCAGGCAGGCCTCGCTCCCCGGGCCGGGGCCCTGGAAGCCACCGTCGATCCACTGGCCCGGTTTGGCCTGGTCGGGGCGCATGGGTGGGACATTCTTCGCCTCGGCCCTGGGATGGCGCAAGGTCAAAAGGGTATCCAGGGGTGTACCGGTCTTGCGGTTGCCCACCACCAGCACGTGGAGGGGCTGGCCCTTGGCGCTCTTCCCTATTTCAAGCAATTCAGTGATGGCGGGATGGGACGTCGCCGCCCGCTTCAGCGCCTGCACCACGGCGGCCAGATCCCGCGGACCCTTGAATGAAACCTGCGGGACGGTGGCGGGCAGGGGAGGGGCCCCCGCGCCCAGCAGCAGCGCCAGTGCGCCCAAGCCCCGGACCAGACCGGATGTGTGCCGTGTCATGAGAACCTCCCCTCCACGAGTGACCTATGGGAATGCGAGTGAGGGGCTAAGCATAGCATCACGAGGCATAGGCGCCCCGGGTTTTGCGGAGTCCTTCAGTCTTCGTTAAGGGTTTCCCTTCAGGCTGGCCATGGTTCTTTGGGAGGTTCACCATGCGCCACACCCTGCTCTTTCCATTCCTGCTGGCCACCAGTGTGCTCAGGGCAGGGGATGATCCCCGTTTTGGCGTGAGCGTCCACACCTCGGTGGGACTGGGTGAACTCGGCAAGGATGTGCGGGACCAGCTGGGGTTCGGGATCGGCCTCCAGGCCCAGATCCCGGTGGGGGGCCATCTCGCCCTTCGTCCCAACTTTGCTTGGACCGGGTTCCGGGTGAACGATCGGAACCTGGGTTGGAAATTCATGGCTGCCGTGCTCAATGCCTCCTATGACGAAGAACGCCTGGTGCTCAGGAGCTACCAGGTGGGCCTGGACCTCGTCCTCTTCCCCGAAGGGGGCAGCCGGGGCGTGTACTTCTTTGGCGGAGGTGGACTCCAGCGGGCCCAGCTGGATCTGGAAAGCCGGTACGTGGACCGCCATGGCGAGGACACCCAGGAGCACGTCTCCCCCATCCTGTCCTGGGACCCGGCGCTCACACCCTACGTCCAGGGGGGGGTGGGGCTTCAGGGCAAGGGGGGCCTCTTTGCCGAGGCCCGACTCACCGCCTGGCGGTACCGTGCCGCCAAGGGGTACGAACTCCTGGATACCCCACTGAATGCCCGCACGGAGCTGCGGGAGGCCCTGAGCCTCACCTTCTCCGTGGGGGTGCGGTTCTAGGGGACGATTTTCTTAATGAACCAGGAGGTCTTGAACCGGAAGGCCACGCAGTTGTACTACTAACCTTCAACTTCTTGCTTTCGTGCAAAGACTCTGAGTTCGATACCCTGGCAACATTCATATTTTCACGAATTTAAACACGGAGACCACAGGGGACACGGAGAAAGCACGGAGACGTCTAGGCAAACCAAAATAGACTGCCCGGCTCGACAGCAATGGGCGCAAATGGTTGTCATGGCAAGCCAGCCCAAGGCGTCCCGGCCTGCCCGCTTCCGCGGGGCGTGCGGCAGGGCCGCGCGCGTTCCAGCAGGGGCAGAGCCTTGGAGAACAAATCGGTGCTCCCCCGGCTCCGCCCCTGCTGGAACCAGGCCAGGAAACCGGGGTTCGCAAGTCGCGTTTCCTTTCTCCGTGCCTTTCTCATGCCACGCATGCGTGGCATCTCCGTGTTCTCCGTGTTGAAAAATCTTTTTGGTTGCGGCCGGAAGCCGCGCTAACGTCAGACCGCCACGGTGCCCCGCTTGCCCATTTCCTTGTCGAGGTACCAGATGGCGCCGCCGGTGTCGCCAATGGCGTGGAGGCGATCCACGATCAGGCCGACGTTGGACTCCTCCTCCACCTGCTCCGTCACGTACCACTGGAGGGCAATCTCGCTGGCGTAGTCCTTTTCGCTGCGAGCCCTTTCAAAGAGGGCGTTGATCTTACCCGTGATGGATTGCTCGTGCTTCAGGACCTCTTCGAAGAGCTCGATGGGGCCTCCAAACTCCGTGGCGGGGGCTTGGATGGTCTTAAGCTCAAGGCGTCCGCCGCGGTCCAGCAGGAAATCGATGAGCTTGAGGGCATGGGTCGTCTCCTCCGAGGCCTGCACCCGCAGCCACTTCCCGAAGCCCCGGAAGCTCTTGGCTTCCATGGCGGCGCTCATGGCCAGATAGATCTGGGCGGAGTACTGTTCCAGGTTGATCTGCTCGTTGAGGGCGTCCTGCATGGTGGGGCTGATCATGGGATCTCCTTGGCCTGACGGCGGGTGCGGTCATGGTTCGAAGGCTTGGATGTCCTGGGAGGCCAAATGTTCAAGGCCATCGGTGGTCCCTCGGATGACCCCCAGGGAACCCACCTGCACCATGAGGGGCCGTGCCCCGAAAGGCCACGCATACGTGGCTCAGATTCCCTTGTGGAAGCCAGGTGAACGGCCACGCGTCTCCCCGTTCCCGTCGGGTGGGCAGGGACTGGCGGGTGGGGAGGATGGGGGGCGACTTAGATAATATTGTGAATTCACCAAAATGGTTTTGGGACGCGAAATAATATATCGTGTTGTTATTCGCTATGAAATTTAAAACCACGTCCGGGTAATGATTGTATCAAATATTGTCATAATATAAGTGACCTAATCATTATCTTTGAAGTGTCTGGTGACTTGGGCTTCCCTTGGGCATCGAAGTTGATAACTTGAAGTTCATCCTGATGTATTTGATATACCCCCCCATGCAGCCCATCCCGGGCTGCATTTTTCATTCCCCACCCCCCCCACCCCCAGGAGTTCGCATGAACACCGGTCTTACCTCCAGGCTTTGCCCCATCCTGCTGGGCAGCCTCCTCAGTCTCTCCCTGGTCGCCCAGGACCACGACCACGAACATGAGGCGCGAGTGTCCAGGGGACCCCGCCGAGTGCTGGGATCCGTGGACACCGTGCTGAAGGAACTCAATGCACGGAAGGCCGACGGGCTGCATGCCTCCGCCCGGGATGGCCAGGCCAGGCTGATCCCGGCCCGGGTTACGGATGTCTACGACCAGGGCGACGCAATCTCCATCTCGGGTCTGGCGGACGACACGGACCGGTCCGCCCTGGTCTTGAAGGGCACCCGTCGGAACCTGTGGGGCTATCTGGTGCGCTACGACGAGCAGACCGCCTTCAAGTACACCACGGACCGCATGGGGCGGCTGACGGTGTCGGAGGTGCCCATCAGCGATATCGTGCCCTGCCTCGATGAAACCTGGTTGAGGGCCTCGGATTCCGTCGCGGCCACCCGGGCGGTGCACCCCACCTACAGCTCCATGGCCCAGCGCCAGGCCCGCCACATTGGCCCCTACAACAACGAGGATGTCACCAAGCTGGAGAGCAAGCCCGGCAGCCCCTACGTCTTCTACCTGAACCATTCGGCGGTCATGAGTGGCTCCACGCCCTTGAACGGGGTCACCAAGGAGCAAATGTTCCGCTGCTGGCAGGTCACGGCGGACCAGTACTCCATGTACAACATGAACATCACCACCAATCCCGCGGTGTACCAGGCGGCCAAGGCCGCGGATGTTCGTCGCACGGGCATCATCAATTTCATCAATGCCGACGGCCGTTCCTATGCCCCCGTGGCCTCCTTTGGCACCACCTCCGCCGGCACCCTGTACCGGAATCCGTCGGGCGGGTTCGACTATGGCTACGGCATCGGCATGACCTGTGCTCACGAAGTGGGCCACCAGATGGGCATGCTCCATGACCACGGTGGTTCCGGCGGCGAGTATTTCGAGGGCATCGCCGCCTACCAGTGGGGCCCCATCATGGGCAACTACTGGATGGGGGCCAATTGGGCCGAGGGATTCTGGACCTGGAGCAAGGGCGAATACAACACCGCGACGAATTTCGAGGACGACCTTCGGATCATGAACGTCAACGAGGGTGTGCCCTACGTGAACGATGACAATCCTTCGGGCAAGCCCCTGGTCCTGGGCACCGGTGGGGCCATCGAACCCACCCAGAACTTTGGCCAGATCGAGCGTACGGGGGACACGGACATCTTCACCTTCACCGTGCCCACCTCCGGGAAGCTGGACCTGCGCATCGACCCCATCGAGTATTTCGGCATGCTGGATGTGGAGGCCAAGGTCCTCACCAGCTCCGGCACCCAGGTGGCCCGCAGCAACCTGTCCGTGAACCGCTCCGCGGAGTTCACTGGCCTCAACCTGGCCCCCGGTGACTACAAGCTGGTGATCGCGGGCGGCGCGGAAGGCACCCCCCAAAATGGCTTCTCCAACTACTCCTCCCTGGGGTGGTATGCCATGCGGGGCACCCTCACCGGGGCTGTCAATCCGAGCCTGACCATCACGGGCCAGCCGGCCAATACCACGGTTGCGCCGGGTGCCACGGCCCCCTTCTCCGTCACAGCTTCGGGGGGCACCGCACCCTTGAAGTACCAGTGGTACA
>CAZPUI010000076.1:0-13325 GCA_964589695.1 uncultured Solibacteraceae bacterium
GGGCCTGCGGAATGTGCCACAGGAGCTCGCTGTGGACCTCCCGGTGGGTCTGAAAGCAGGCCACCACCTGCACGTTCGAGGCAAAGGTCAGGTATTTCTCCAGGGCATCGCCGATGCCACGCTGGAGGATGCCGACGAGGGCCTGAGGCGGCAGGGCCTGTCGAGCGCCCGTCAGCAGGCGGTTCCTCATGAGCAGGAAGCCCGTGGGGTCCTCCTTCCGCAGCTTCCGATAGAAGGCCGAGGCCTCGAAGGCTCTATCCACCAGGAATTCCTGCCGGTATTCGCGGTAGAAGGGCAGCCGCACCCCAAGGGTGATGAAGAGGACCCCAAGCAGCCCTCCCACCACCACGCGCATCATGCCGCGACCGGATTGGCCGTGGTACATCGCGCATGCGATGCCCCCCGCCAGCACGCCCGACATGCCCACGATCCCGACCCGCATCCAGTCCATGGGTCCCTCTTCAAATTGGGTTCAACCCCATTCTCAGGAACACGACCTTAGGAGTCCATGAAGGATCAGAGCTTCGCCCCCACGGCCTCGGCCTGGCCCAGGGCGGTCGCGTCCTGAAGGATCTCGCCGACCTCGAAGGCCTGACCCAGGACCTGTCCATGGAAGTCCATACCCAGGGCCCGACACAACCTTGCAAAGGCCTCCACCAGCAGGGTGGCATCCCCGGGACCGTCCGCCGCCGGCGCAACCAGTACGGCCTTCTTGCCCCCAAGTCGCTGGCTTTTGTAGAAGGGTCTCATTCTGTCCCACAGGTTCTTCATGGGGCCCGTGGGGCCGTACCAGTAGACCGGGGTGGCGAAGACAAGGACATCCGCCTGCTCCAGGGCCGCCTGCAGCGCCTCCCCCGCATCCGGCAGCCCACAGCGCAGGGCGCCGGATTTGCAGCCCCGGCAGTCCACACAGGGCCCCAGGTCCATGTCGTAGACCCTGAGGCGCCGCACGGTGGCGTCTGACACCTGGGCCAGAAGACGTTCCGTCAGCAGTTCCGTGTTGCCCCCCCTGCGGGGACTGCCCAGGAGCACCAGCACCTTCCTGCCTTCGGTCACGTCAAACCCCCGAAACCCAGGATCGCAAAGGATGGCTGGGTGCCGCAACGCCCCTCAGGGTGGGTTCCTCCGCCCCAGCACGTTGATACGGCCGTTGGTCTCCAGGATGGCGGCATGGACCTGGGCCACCTTCGTCTGACCCGACTGACGCAGGGCAGCCATGAGCTCGTGTCGGGTGATGCGCAGGGTCCGGAGCACCCGTTCATCCTCCACCCTGCGATGATGGCGGGACCCCTGATCCGGAACGCCCATGGAACCCAACCCCCTCCACGACCTGGCCCTGCGACTGCGCGCCTTTGCCGAAGCGCGGGACTGGGACCAGTTCCACTCCCCCAAGAACCTGGCCATGGCCCTCACGGGGGAAGCGGGCGAACTGGCCTCGGAGTTCCAGTGGCTCACGGAAAAGGAGAGCTGGAACCTGGACGAGGCGCGCCGCACCCGGGTGGCCCAGGAGGCCGCCGATGTCCTGCTCTACCTGGTGCGCCTGGCGGACAAGCTGGACTTGGACTTGCTGGAGGCCGCCCGGTTAAAGATCGACCACAATGCCAAGAACTACCCCGCGGACAAGGTGCGGGGGAGTGCACGAAAATACAGCGAATATGTGGACCTGAACCCCGCACCAAATCCACCGGAATCCCCTGGACCCCCTGAATGAAACGTGCCCTCCCGAAGGAGGGCACGCAGCTTACTTCGCTGGAGGAGGTGTCGTGGTGGTGGTCTTCTTGTAGCCAGGGGGGCAGCCCATGGCGACCCACATGATGTGGCCCATGGCATTGTCAAACCATTCCCATCCACCCTTGACGTTCTGGAGCTTGTTTTCAGGAATGGATTCGAGCTTTTTCATTGTGTTCTCCTTATGCAGCGGCTTCCCGCGATTTTGTGTTTGAAATCCTGCATGACCATTGGCACTGAACCCGAGGCATCAACTCGAGTCATACCATGCCATTTTAAGCTTGTATTCCTTGCAAGTCTTGGTTCGGAATAGCCAATTATTGCGACATCTCCTTCCACCCGAAAAGCCACCGACGAATCCATGGAGAATCCTCGATCAAACGCAAGATAACCTCGATGAGACGAGGGCCCAAGGCATATGTCCCTTGCATGGGCGGATCGTCGGGAGCCCCATCCGTACAACCCGCACCAAGCCCCGGGGACCTCCTGCGCGGTCGATTAGATATCTAAATCCAAAAACTTAAACATCAGTCCAACCCCAGATCCCTGAGTTCCTCTACGAGTCCGGGGTCGTCATTCGCCACCTTCCCCACCCGGCGGCCGACCCGGTGCGCCTTCATGTCCTGGGCCGGGCAGGGCAACAGCCATCGCTGGGCCTCGGCAACGGGGGTGGCGGGGTCGAGCCAGGCCCCCCAGGCTTCCGGGGGGAGGATCACAGGCATGCGGTCGTGGATGGGGGCCATGACTTCGTTGGGTGTGGTCGTAAGGATGGTGCAGGTCTGCAAATCCCCCGTGGGACCAGGCCAGGTGTCCATCAGCCCCGCAAAGGCAAAGGGCCGGGCGTGGGTGGGCCGGATGAAGAAGGGCTGCTGTCCCTGCCATTCATAGAAGCCGGAGGCCGGAATCAGGCATCGCCCGTGGCGCAGGGCCCCCCGGAAGGTGGGCTTCTCGGCCACCCTCTCAGCGCGGGCATTGATGGGCCTGGGTCCCGGATCCTTGGCCCAGGAAGGCACCTGCCCCGCCCGGGCCAGCGCCAGGTTCCTCCCCCCCGAACCATCCGGTCGGACCAGGATCACGTACTGCCCTGGGGCCACGTTGTAGCGTGCCTCCACCCGAAATCCCACCTGGTCCAGGGCAAAGGCCGCGACCAGGTCGTGTTCCTTCGTGAACAGGGCGTAGCGTCCGCACATGCCCCATCATCCCCCATCGGAAAACAGGAAAGGAAGCTCAGCCCCTCCATTCATCCCATGGATTTTTTCGACACCCATGAAAATTTCGGCACGAAATATTTTTTTCGCGATTTTCTAACTTCGGCCATGCGACCCCTGCGCCTTGAGACTGGGAACGTTCCCATTTCGAGACGACGTGGACCCGACGCCGCGCCAAGAAAGGACTTACGTGGAATTTCACCTGGGCGATAATCGGCCAGCGGCCTTGCAGAATCCCTGAGGCACCCGGAGCGCCCATGACCCCCACTGGCATGTCCCGACGATCCTTCCTCCAGACCACCGCCCTGACGGGGGCCACCCTTGCCGTGGCCAGCGACTTGGGGGCGGCGGAATCCGAAGCTGCGGCCAAAAAGACCCAAGCCGCGCCCAAGACCATGATGGGCGTGGCCTTCGACAAGCGGTCCAAGGTCCGCATGGGCATCATCGGTCTGGGGGAACGGGGCACCAGCCACGTACGGGACCTGGTGGGCGTCCCCGGGGTGGAGATCGTCGCCATCTGCGACATCGACCCCAAGGCGGTGGAGCGTTCCCTCAAGCGCATCCAGGCCGCGGGCATGAAGGATGTCACGGTCTACGGGAAGGATCCGGACGATTGGAAGAACCTCTGCAAGCGCGGGGACCTGGACCTGGTGTACGTGGTGACACCCTGGGAACTCCACGTGCCCATGGCCGTGGCCGCCATGGTGGGAGGAGCCCACGTGGGGGTCGAAGTGCCCGCATCCATCGACCTCAAGGGCTGCTGGCAGCTGGTGGAGACCTCGGAGAAGACCCGCCGCCACTGCATGATGATGGAGAACTGCAACTACGGCCGCACGGAGATGATGGTGCTCAACATGGTGCAGAAGGGCCTCTTTGGCACCATCACCCACGCCGAAGCCGCCTACATCCACTGCCTGCGCAACCCTTGGTACCGCAGCAAGACCAATGTGGGGCCCTGGCGTCGCCCCATGCACACCCGCTTCGACGGCAACCTCTACCCCACCCACGGCCTGGGTCCCGTGTGCTGGTACATGGGCATCCACAAGGGGGACCGCCTGAAGAGCCTGGTCTCCTTCAGCTCCAACGAGGCATCCCTGAGCGAGTACATGCCCACGGTGCTGGACCCCACGGATCCCAGGCGCAGCGAGAAGTATGTCTGCGGGGACATGAACACCAGCATTCTGAAGACCGAAAAGGGCTGCACCATCATGCTCCAGCACGATGTGGTCACCCCGCGGCCCTACACCCGCCACAACCTCATCCAGGGCAGCAAGGGCATCTTCGCGGACTACCCCGGACGCATCCACATCGATGGCCTCACCAAGGGCCATGAATGGGATGAGGATCTGAAGCCCTGGGATGAGAAGTACGGCCATCCCCTGTGGCGGGAGTTGGCGGAGCGGGCCAAGCAGAGCGGCCACGGCGGCATGGACTACGTCATGAGCTACCGCCTGATCCAGTGCATGAAGGAGGGCCTGGCGCCGGATTTCAATGTCTACGACGCCGCAGCCTGGTCCGCCCCCTTCCCCCTCTCCGTGGCCAGTGTCAAGAACGGTGGCGCACCCCAGGCCTTCCCCGACTTCACCCAGGGTCACTGGAAGGGCTGATCGTCCATGACCCAGGCGCCCATGCCCCACCCCGGTGGGCCTCCTGCGTACCCCAGGATGTTGGGAATCCCCTTCGAACCCCGGACCACGATCCGGGTGGGACTCATCGGGGTGGGGGCCCGGGGCCAGCGGCGACTCCAGCAGCTCCAGCTGCTGTCGGGCTTCCAGGTGGTGGCGGTCTGCGACACCAACCCGGTGCACCTGGCGGAGGTCCAGACCCTTCTACGCCAGGGGGGTCTGCCCGAGGCTTGGACCTATGGAGGAGATCCCGAGGCCTACCTGGGGTTGTGCCGGCGTGGGGACCTGGACCTGATCTTCATCGACACCCCCTGGGAATGGCATGTGCCCATGGCCGTGGAAGCCATGACCCACGGCGCCCATGTGGGGGTGGAGGTGCCCGCCGCCACCACCTTGGAAGGGTGCTGGGCCCTGGTGGACACCTCGGAGCGCACCCGGCGGCACTGCCTGATGCTCCAGAACACCTGCTACGGCCTCACGGAACAGCGGGTGCTCGCCCTTGTGCGGGAGGGGTTCTTCGGCGAGCTGACCCACGCCGAGGGCGCCTACCTCCATGACCTGCGGGAGATCCTCTTCCAGGACCACGGGGTGGGGCTCTGGCGCCGGGTGAGCCACCGCACCCTGAACGGCAACCTCTACCCCACCCATGGTCTGGGTCCCCTCTGCTGGTGCCTGGGCATTCACCGCGGGGATCGCCTGGTGTCCCTGGCCTCCTTCAGCAGTCCGGAGCGCTCCCTGAGCGCCTACCGGGACCGCCTGGAGCCTGGTGATCCCCGGCGGCAGGAGCGCTACGTGTGCGGGGACCTCAACACCTCCATCCTCACCACCGAAAGGGGTCTCACCATTCTCCTGCAGCACGCCGTGACCCTGCCCCGTCCCTACTCGCGGCGCACGGCCCTCTTTGGGACCCTGGGCTGCTTCGAGGACCAGCCCCCCCGGGTCTGGCAGGATGGCCTGGCCCCGGGCAAGCCGGAGTGGCAGCCCCTGGAAGGCCCCCTGCCCCCCCTCTGGCGGGAGACCCAGGACCTCCGGGCGGCCCTTCAGGACGAGGCCCACGAGATGGACCTGGTGATGCTCTACCGCCTCGCCCAGTGCCTGCGGGAAGGCCTGCCCCCGGACCTGGATGTCTACGATGCCGCCGCCTGGAGCGCCCCCGTGGCCCTCTCCATCGCCAGCGTAGCCCAGGGCGGGGCCGTGGTGCCCTTCCCGGACTTCCGCAGGACCCGCTGATTGGGAGTTTGCAAGTCGTTGATCTGGATGATGGAGTGGCTTCCCGCCTGACACAGCAGCTACACCTTCAGTAGCATGATCAGCTTGAGCATCGGATCAACGTTCAGCCCCAGCTCCAGTGTCAGTTGATTCACTACGGCGAATCGACCACATGTGTTACACCCCCCTGGGAAGCCTGAGCTTCCAGGGAGGATTCGTGGAACGATTGCCTTCTATTTCATCTTGAACGTGATCACCACATCCTTGTTCGTCTTGATGGACGCTAAGGAGAAGAGGGCCGAGACGGGCTGGGGGACACCGCCCACAAGGATCTGATCGATCTGATAGCCGGGATCCGTGATGATCTGGAAATCAAGGCCCTGGCCATAAAAGACGGAGATAGCACCTTCCGGAACCACCCGGCCCCCGACCTTGGCCCGGACATTGACGGACAGTATCTGGGCCGAGAAGTTGGCGATGTAGGCTTTGGAACCCTCCAGCAGCACCCCCAGGGGATTGGTCAAGCTCACCGACCCCAAACCCGAACCCGACCAGCCGACGAAGGTTGAACCCTCCCCCGCCGTGGCGGTCAGGCTCAATTGCGTGCCCGATGGGTACCGGGCGATGCCGGTTCCGGTGGTCACATTGAGCCCCACGGGGTCCGCCACCACTGTTCCGGTGCCTGTCCCGCCCAGGGTCACTGCGATGGGGAAGGTGTTGTCTTCGAAGGTGGCATAGACCACAAGATCCCCGGTTACGTTCACCACCCCAGCACCGCTGCCCGTGATGGCCCCGGTCCATCCTGTGAACCTGGAACCGCTATTGGCCAAGGCCGTGAGGGTCACCTGGGTGGGTGCTCCGAACTGCGCGGTGCAGACTGTCCCACAGTTCAGCACACTGGGTGAGCTCGTCACGCTCCCAGTACCTGCCCCCATTTTGATGACCGTCAGAGAATAGGAGATCGGAGCGTTGATGGTGAACTGCGGACTGGCTCCGCTGCCCACATTGCCTGCGGCATCCCGGGCGGAAGCCACCACCATCCCCTTGGTGGAGGCCAGGGCTGGGACGGTCCACACATACTGATCCGAGGCCGACAACCCACTGGCGATGCTGGTGAAGGTGGTCCCACCATCCACGGAGTACTTGAGGTCCACGGAGGTGACGGCAGTGTCATCGGAAGCGGTCCAGGACATTGCCACGGGCTGCCCCGCCTGCAGCGTTGCCCCCTGCGGAATGCCCTCGAGGGTGATGAGGGGCTCGGTGAAATCGATGGCCAGGGAGGCTGAATTTTCGAAAATTTCGGAGTGCCCCGAATAAAGGGCAGAATAAACCACATCCAAGGTGTTCGTTCCCGGGGCAACCGCCCCGCTGAAAGTGCCCGGATCCTGTGATGTAGGTACTGCCGAGGCGACTTTGGACCATTTGCCCAAGGCATTCTTGGCTAACAGATTCAGGAAATATCCCGTTCCAGTTGTGAAGCCACTAAAAAGAACTCCTGGGGTGCCATTTGCGCCAACGCAAACCTTGGCATCCAGGATTTGGCTGCTAGAGCTTCGAGTGTGAACCACGGCAGGTTGGCTCCATGATCCTCCGGCCCAACTGGTAAAGAGCAGGTTCCGATTGGCTGCATCAGCGGTGTAGACCAAGGAGAGATTCCCCGCGGGTGTGGCCGCCAGACTGAGGGAAGTCACCGGCCCCACCCCATCGGCCACCTTGACGGGGGTGCTCCAGGCGCTCCCCGTATTCACAAGATGCCCGATGGCATCCGTATTCGTGGTGGTGTCGTGGTAGCTGGCAACTAGGTTCAGGGTGCCGCCAACCTGGGCCAAATCGAACTTCTGCAATACATTGGGCAACAGGGTCGTTATGCTTCCCCAGGTCTGGGTGGCTGGGGTGAAGCTCCGGGAATAGATGGAGCGTGTCCCGTTGCGAATGGGGCTAGTTCGGCCATCCACCCCAAGTTCCCGTTCGCCATCCAGCCAGTATATGGACACCACACCATTGTTGATGGCGATGCGGGGATGGAACGAAACCGTCGGATCATCATCCTGGGTTCCATTCAAGGTTCCCACCACAAACGTAGTCCCATCCATCACAAACAGTTTCCCGCCATACCCCGATGTTGCGGCACTCACCATCCGGTTCGGCAGGCGCCCTGAGGGGAGAGCCAGCAGGTTGAGTCGATGGTCCACCGCCTCGATGTTGGCGCTGCCCAGCAATCCTGCGTCATTGGAAACTATATAGGTACGATTCCCAAAATAGTTGTCCCCACCGCCGATGCAGCCTTTGGCAAAGCCCATGGGCGCCTTTGTGGTCCAGGTATTGGCAACGGGGTCATACCTCAGCACATCTGACAGCCCTCGTTGGGTATCACTCTCACCTCCGAAGACATAAATGGCATCCTGGACCCGAAGGCCGGAATAGCCCATGGCAATCGGCATGGGAGCACCGGTTGTCCACCCATTGGTGGCCGGATTGTAGATCTGAACAGAATTCCCCCGGTTGGCTCCGAATACATAGATCTTTGATCCGTAGACAACCATCCGGGCGCCAACGCCAAAAACAGGGGCACTGGCAAGGGTTGACCAAGTCTGACTGGATTCCTGGAAGGCATGAAATTCACCATTATCGGATATGGCATAAACTTTCCCGTTCAGGCCACAGAGGTCGCTCACTGAACCACCGCTGGGGCTATCCGCAAGCTGTGTCCAGGAACTGGTGGTGGGGTCAAAACGATACAAACGCTTGTAGTAGGAAAAACCCATCGCATAGACTTGCGTGCCGGAATTGGCAAGGATGCGAACTCTGTTGCCGACGGTCGCCATGCCTGGCGCATAGGGCAAGGTTCCCCAGGTGAACTCACGTGTCCGGGAATTGTTTGAAACATTCACAGGCGTGCTCCACGAGCTGCCGTTGAAGTAGCAGTACTGGATCTCCTTCAAAGAGCCTGCAGAACTGGGCCCCTCGCTCCACGCCACATGGGGGAATCCGTTGGCGTCCAGGTTCATCGTCATGTCCGTGAATCCGATTTTGGCACCAGCTTCTGTCCAATCCGATTCATACGGTGGTGCGACCCGGAGGGTTGT
The DNA here is from genome assembly GCA_964589695.1 of uncultured Solibacteraceae bacterium. Classification (GTDB taxonomy): domain Bacteria; phylum Acidobacteriota; class Holophagae; order Holophagales; family Holophagaceae; genus CAZPUI01. The sequence goes on from CAZPUI010000076.1 coordinate 8,857, forward strand.
TGGCTGAGACCAAACACCCGCCGTCTTTTTCATGTAGAACAGCTTCGTCGTGTACCGGACACCACCAGTGGGTTTGTTAATATCCGAATACAACTTCGAGCCATCCGACTCCGAGTATACGTACACCAAATGTTGATTGCCCTGGGCATCCACCGCAAGAACCGGTGATGAATCATCCTGGCCCGTCCAGGAAGTGCTCACGGTTGGAACCGTGGTGATCCGACTAGGCCCCTGCCAAGGCGCAGGAGGTGGCTGGGCCGCATCCACGACGCTGAAGATAGGACTGTCAACGGTGGTGTAGTTCCCGTTGTTGTCCTCCATGAAAAGCCGAATGGTTGCGGAATTACTGGCATAGGATGCTGCCGATGGCAACGTCCAGGAGTAGGTTCCGGGATTCCCGGTCAGGCTCACCAGGGGCAGTCCCTGGTTGGCAGAATATGAATAAGATAGACTGATACGCTTGATCCCATTCGGGCTGGAGGCTGCCCAGGTGATGGTACGGGTTTCTCCAAGCTTCCAGACATCCCCGGCCTCAGGGGAGGTCAGGGTGACGGTGGGTGTTGATCCATCTATTAGGGAATAGGGACCGATGACGCTGGTGGTTACATTGCTCGCACCGTCGTGAGCCGTGACCCGCACCTTGAAGTTATTGTTGAGGGGGGCACTTGCGGGGATCGTCCACCGGTAACTGTTTCCGCCACCGTTGTTGAGGATCGGATAGTTGGACGCAATGGGGGACCAGGTGCTGCCGTTGTCGGTGGAAAAGGACAAGTCCACCACCGTGGGGGCGATGTCGTCCTGCACCGTAAAGGCAATCGTGTAGGCATTGTTCGTGCGAAAAATATTGCCCGAAGCCCCCTGAAGGGCCAGGTAGGAGATCACGGGCGCGGTGGTGTCCGTGTAGTTCACCGCGTGGCTGATGGTGTTGTTGGACGTATCCAGTTCGCTGCTGGCGGCGTAGTTATCGATGTTCGCCACCAGGAAACTGGCCCCGGCCAGGAGGTTGGAAATGCGAAGGTCGGTGCTCACCACAGCGGTGGCCCCGGGCTGCAGGGGAGGAATGCCACGCCAGGAACTGGAGAATTCCCCCTGGAGGGCATCGGGGATGGCGCTGTAGTAATAGCGCATGCGCCCATTGCCATCGTAGGGAAGGTAGCCTTGGTTCTGTACCGTGACGTCCACAGTGACCACAGAGCCGTTGGCCATGGCGCCCGTGACCTGGATGCCAATGGGCACCAGATCAGCACTCAGATCATTGGTGGTGAAGTACCACAGGGGGCCGATGGTGGTGGCGCCCCGCTCATCCCGGGCCCGGACCCGCCAGTAGTATTTCTGGGAGGGCCGCAGGGTCCACCCGATGGGCAACTGCGCGACATATTGATTGGTGGATCCATACCCCTGGATGAAATACATGTTGGCGGAATCCGTACCCCATTCCACCGCATAGTCCAGGAGATCCCCCTCCGGATCGGAACAGGTCCACTGGAGAAGGGGCGTGCGGGAAATCCCGGTGTTGCCGGTGGGTGGGGTGACCGCCACGGGGGCGTTGGGGGCGTGGTTGGCCCGCACCTCGAAGCTCACCATATTGCTCCAGGTGCTCTCCCCACAATCATTCTTGGCCTTGACCCGGAAATAATAGACACCGTTGTTCTGGTTGGTGAGGGTGACCGAAGGCGCCGGGGCACTGTAGGTGGTGCTGATGGGATTGGCAAAGTCCGTGGTGACGGACTGTTGGAGGATGTATGAAACTGCCGTTGGCATTGGCTGCCAGCAGAGAGAGATGGATGGAGTATCACTCCACATCCCTGGGTCATAGAACATCGGCACTCCCGGAGCCATAGCACACCCACTGCCCCCGGAGCCACTGACGAGAATCGGCAGGGAGGCTGAAGCAATCCGGCCGAGGCCATCTCCTACCGTGCAGTAGATTGTGTAGGATCGCCCCTGGGAATTGGCGGGTGGAGTCCAGGTGACAGAGGCGGAATTTGCGGTACCGGAAAAACTACCACCTGTGGCCAACCACTGATATGAAGCCGTGGCACCAGACCCAACGGTCGCATTGGCGGTCACCGAAACACTCTGCCCAACAGCGGCAGAACTGGGCCCGGAAAGAGTTACAACCGGCACCGAAGGACTCCCGGTCCGATGTTCATAGGCCGTTCCAAAGGTGACCCCTTGACTGGACAGCGGCAGGACTGAAGATGCCAACACAATCAGGGTGCGAATCACGATGTTCTTCATTTCAACTCTCATGGCGATTCACTTGGATTGGGGCGAGGTAGTCATGGCTCTATTAATGATGATGGCCGCCATGGCTCTGGTGAGGGTTGCATTTGGTCTAAACGAATTATCATTGCTATATCCATTCATTATTTTGTAGGTACCAAGGATGCGCGGGGCATAACCGATTGCTTCGTTGTAGTCCCACCAACTTTGTTTAATGCCGGGACCTTTGAAACCAAAAGCACTTACAATCATTACAGCAGTATCTAGCCGCGTAGCATCAGCAAAAGGTCTGAATACATTGGATGACATCCCAGGAGTAATGGGGAGTGAAAGGTTCCATCCTGCATCCACAGCGGCGGCAACAAACCCAGCATTTGACATACCTCTTGGGACATCGCTGAATGGGTCGTAGCTTGGTGCAGAAGCTGGAGAAAGTTTTAATTTCGATCGGACAAGCATTATAACTAATTCTATACGGCTCACATTCATATTTGGCTCAAATAGGCCATTGCCTTTCCCCTTGATGACTCCAATCTTCCAAAGAGCTGTGATATCATCACACCCCCAAGAATTGTTATCTATATCCCCAAATGGAAAGCTAGCTGTCCCTCCACTTTTCCCATCACTTTTAACAACCGATATCCACATTGGACCTTTGAACTTGTCCCAATCAATCGTGTTCCTAAAAGGTAGTGCCTTGATTGTGGTATCAGTCCAGGAAATAATCGGAACATCCAATGGTCCTAGAACCAAACTACTTGTCGCCCCATTCAAGATTCCATGGGACCGAAACAAATCATCATTGGCAACGGTCCATGGCACAACAACCTGGACCTTGCCCGCAGTATCTCCAAAATTCATACCCGAAATCTCAATACACTCGCTGGCCTTTGGCTGAAGCATTGTTATTTTAATTAAATTCTCTGGGATATTATTCGACAATATCAAGGTTCCGGCACCAGAATCATCCAGATCAACACCAGACAAGGGAGTTGGCCTAATGGATACATTCTGTGATTCCTGATACAACACAAAGTGCAAATGGCTGGAATACTTTTTGTACACAACGCCATCATTAGCATCCGCAGTCGTTCCACCACACTTTCCGATCTGAACACCATTTTGAATGATTTTTCCAACTTCGATGCCAGGCAATAAACGAGGATCCTCCTGCAAGTGGGCATATCGAGTAATGTAGTGACCATCCAATGAAACCAAATCCAATACCCATCCATACCCGGCTTTTACTTGAATCATCTTGATTCTTCCCGCGTGAGCCGAAAGTATGGGCTTCCCTTGATCAGAATCTCCACCACCCATATTAAAATCAATTGCATATGTATCATCTAAACCACTTGCGTATTTCTTATGTGTCGTTCCACTTACACCCATTCCGTAAAAGTATCCATCACCTTTGTTATTGCCGGCTCGCCATGTTTCACCCGGTGTCCAAGGCGCATATAAGCGAAATGGCAGGTCGCCAGCGCTGAGATTTGCCACAAAAACAACCAGTGCAAGGATGATCCTAACGATTACCATGACCCACCTATTCAAAATCGAAGTTACGAATTAAGGCCACAAACATCAATCAAATTTCACTAGAGTGCATTCTGGTTTATTGCCACCAATGGTATGTCCACCACTCGCAAGAACACCACTAGCTCCTAGCAGTTGAAAACGAGTTTCAACCAATCCCGTAACGGGAAACGCGAAGCTACCGATGGAACCATTCGCCCCATCAACCAGTTCGACAGGCTGGGCCCATCCAGACACCAGGACCCGGGTAGTTATCAGTGCCGCGGCGGGGTACCACCGCCCCTGGGCCAGATTCCCACCCAGGGTCCACACCCCGGTCCCCGGATCGTACTGTTCCGAACTCGTCAACCCGCTTCCCGCCACCACCAGCACTTTGCCGCTGGGCAGCATCACGGACGCGTGGGTTGCCCGGGCCTGGAGGAGGGAGCCCGTCACGGTCCAGGTGTTGGTGGTCGGGGTGAAGAGTTCGGCACTGACCAGATCGTGGTATTCACCATCGTAGGTACATCCCCCGGCCACCAGGATCTGGCCCGTGCCCACGGTGTCGACGGTAAAGCGGGACCGGCCCTGGGACATGGCCCCGAGGGTGGTCCAGGCCCCCGCTGCCGGGGTGCAGGCTTCCACGGAGGCCAGTGCGGGAGCCCCCCCCATCCCCAACACGCGAACGACTGCCAGGCCGAGGCCCCACTGGCTGGAACGGTCCATGC
>CAZPUI010000077.1:0-13284 GCA_964589695.1 uncultured Solibacteraceae bacterium
GGCCTTGCACTTCCCGGTCAATTTACGACGTTGAGCACTGGTACCGGAAGGACACCGATCTTCTGAGCGATGTAAGCGAAATGCCACTACAAATAGTCGACTCAATGAACGAAGAGTCGCTTTACACCCGCAACACCATGCGCTTCGCCAGCGCCCCCAGGGTGGCTCTACAGACCTTCATCAGCCTCCTCAAAGCATTCCGCCTTCAGGAGGGCGTCCCGCATGGAGTCTGAATGGGCAATCGGGGTTTAGCAGGGCCGACTAAGCATCCTGCACCAACTAAAAACAGTACTATTTGCCGCAGTGGAAATTAATATTTTCCATTATTTCGCAATATGTTTTTCACATTGCGCTCCTCGGCCCTGTTTACATCTGAAACAATATCATCATAAAATGCCTTCCAAGAACAATAATCATATAGGGCACGATTTTGCTTTATCATCGAATCGAGATATTTTATAAAAACACGACAACGCTCTATTCTGTCTCGTATCGGCCTCACATCCTGAAGGGCATCGTGTGTCGATTTATCGAAAATTGGAGTATCCATTGATACCGGATCAATGTAGGCAAAAGTCCTAGCAAGCACAAGATAGTAGTACGTGCCGGTTTGACTGATTCTAAGATGTGTATAAGGCACCGATGAAGTTGTCTTTGTGTTGGTTTCTAATAATCTACCTCTAAGCATTTTTGAAATGGATGGCTCGATTTGATGGTGAGCAAATCCAACATCGAACAACTCTCTAGACAAGCAGTCTTTTTCGACAAAATGGCTGGTACTACCATTTGATTGAATTACTTCCTTGTGTAGTTTTGACAATATTGCAAGTTGCAAAAATGTTTCGAATTTATCTCCGGTTGCGCAGTCAAAAACATTGCAAACAAGGGATGAATCACTGTGATAGTGTTCGTATTCTCCAAAAAGAACGCCACGAATGAATTCATGAACAGGAATTTCATATCCATGGTCCTGCTCACTGTGTCTTGTTAGGATTTTTTCTGCATCAACGTGACCTGAAGACATAAAAGCAACTAAATAATCCAATGCCAATCGCATATTTCCACCCGACATGTCTTGACAAAATGTAACCAAGTCGGGTTTGTTCGTGAACGAATTCAATAACACTTCAAGATAAGACGCAACGCTTTTTGCATGAAGCTTAATGCTGTCTCCGTATGTTGGTACCGCTAAAGATCCATTTAGAATTTTAATTGATGTCTCTATTCGTTTTTGGATTAAATGGTCAAACCTTGGCGGAGAAATCGTGAATGCTCTTGGATGATATCCAGAAATGGATTGGCCAGTTTCATCTGTATTTTGATATTTTAACTTAACATAAGTGTCAGGCCTAAGTGTTATGATTGTAAATGCGTTCCAAGTTGATGCACTCACTTGGGCCTGCATGTACGCCATGTTCTGGATGTGAATATTTCTCTGATCTACATTATCAAAAATTACAACAACATGTTTGTTGTTATTTTTTTCTAAATAATCGAAAATTGAATTAATATGCCTATCGCGATTTTCAACTAAAGACCTAATAAATGCGACTTCTCTTAATGTATATTCAGTAGGGTTGATTTCCGATAAAGCGCCGTCTGGACTGTTTTTAAATCGTATCAATTCTTTTTTGTATACCCGACGCAATAATGTATCACTTGAAATATTGATGCAGTAATCACTATTGAGTGTATCTTGAACTGCGTCAAATGCTGTCTTTGGCAGATCCGAAGCCTCAGATGGCTTATCTCCGAGATCAATTCTTATCGTTACAAGCTTGTTTTTCTCGTGCTCAAATTCCACCAAAAATAAATGTTCCAAAAATGTTGTCTTACCTACGCCAATTTCTCCAATAATTAAAATAGGTTTTTTGAAATTTGTAAAATTAGTAAGAGATGTTGACGTGCCTCTTTTTGTCGTAGCTTGCTCAAGCGTAGGTGTTCCAACCGTGCTTGAAAATAGCTCGGGATATCTATCTTCCAGATATGATTTTGTGGCGGTAGTGTGTTGAGGGAGTGCACCACTGTTGCAATAGCAATGGCGGTGAAAAATCGCTCTGTCGGCGAAGAGGCTATCGCCAAAAACCAGATCACCCAATATTTGAAGATCTGTTTGAAAGCTATTTCTATTTTTAAATGTGCTGTATGACGGAATGGAGTGATTTCTTTTTGCCGGTGGAGCCGCATAAAAAGATGCTTTGGACAAAGTCTCAGAAATGGCGGCGCACGCCATGGCCTCCGGTGATAAATTATCCCAGAATAATTTGAATTTGTCTGCAACTTCATCAAGAGAAGAAAACACAAGTGCTCTTCCATTTTTCCATTTATTATTTGGAACAGCAAATGCGATAAATTGCCATCCATTTGAAACCAATGCAAAATCGGCACTTTCATCAAAAGCATACCGTGCTGCCTGCATTACGGCACTTTTTGTCGGAGCGCCCAAGCTCATGATGGCATTAATCGTGGTTATGTTGGATTTGAAACCACCGATTGGTAGCTCAAAGTAAACGCCTGCCCTTTTGGCCTCCACAATTAAGCAGTACTGTCCGGATGATAACATATAATCCATATAGCCAGTTTTTGTCGTTTTTCGGTTACGGCGTCAGAATATTTATCCCATCCAAGTGATTCGAACAAAATAGTGTCAATATATCTCAATCTTGTTGTATCTTCATTGATGCCAGCAAAATCAGTCTTAATTTTCGAAGCAAGCTCCTTGATGACGCTTAGGGCATTCTCGTAGGAACCCATTTGTAACCCTTTCGTGTAATTGAAGTGCATAGGGAATTCAAAGGCCCCATTTTGACTGGTGCCGAGGGACCCGTGCAGGAACCAGGGCTCTGGCCGAGGGAACGCCCGGGGCTGGGTTGACCTGGGGGTCATCCCGTGATTCGCGTAGGGCACTGATTCCATCGGTCGGCAGACGTTCCGCGCGCTCGTCGTCCGCTCCTGGCGAAGGCGATGCCATTTCCGCTGGGTGGAAACGTGGGCGTTTTCGGCTCGCGGTCGGATCATCACCGGGTCATCCTACCCGGCTTCTCCTTCCGGGGGTGCCTTCCCTCTCACGCAAGCCAGGATGGCCTGGATCTAGTCTGGCCGCATGAGCCCGAAGCAGGAGCGGAGGGCCACCGAGGCGAAGCGGCGGCCCGCAGGGCGCAGCGCAGGAAGCGCGGCGTGATGACGGCGATCCGCCGCATGCGACTTGCACACTTCGGGCACTCCAGCACATCGATGGCAAACACCCGCATCAGCAAGGTCGCCAATGGGCACCCAGGTGCGCCGGATCGTTCTCCCCGTGGTGGTCTGCTCCCAGGCCACGCTGTGGCCGCAGGGATCGTCGGAACCATCCTCCGCATCCGGCGGTGCAGGCACGATGAGACGGCGCAGCCTGGCGTTGGGCGCAAGGCAGCCAACCATTCGCCAGGATTGGCGAATAGGACCGACTGCGGAGCAGGCGGCCCGTAGGGCGAGGGCCCAGGAGGGGCCCGAGTCAGGGGTTCTTGAGTTCGAGGGCGTACCGCCCGTCCATGGTTTCGTGCAGCCTTGCCCAGGCTCGGGCCCACGGCCCTTGGGGCTTTGCCCCGGCAATCGGCTACACCGATTCCGCCCTATTGGCCTGTGGCCAATGGTGGCCAGGGGCGGCCTGAGCAGGTAGCGGCATAGCCGCTCACGATGCAGGCGGTCGTGGCCGGTGACGCGCACCTCAGCATCGAGCACGAAGCCCATGGCCTTCCCTGCCCTTTCCACCTGGGGGGCCACCCACGGCCGGGCGTCCTGGAGGCGCACGGGCTTGGTGCCGGCCTTGCCGAACACCAGGTTTCCAGCGATGGAGGCTCGGGCCATGCCCGCAAGGGCTGGGTTTCTCAGGGCCACGGGGTCCTCATCGTCCACCTCCCCCAGCCAGATGCCACGCCGCTGCAGCAGCGCCATCACTGCGGCGGCGATGCGCACGGCCAGATGGTTCAGCTCTGCAAGCGTCGGCGCTGGGAGCTCGAAGAAGGCCGGCTGACCGAAGGCGTCCAGCAGGTACACGCCATCGAAGAGAAGCGCGTGAACCATCCGACCGCAGCACAGCGAAGGGAGGATAGGACCGAATCGGCGCAGCCGATTGCGGGGGCGCAGCCCCGAGGCCAGAGGCCGAGTCAGAAGCTGAACGGCCACCAGCGCGCCGACGTGGGCGAGCCGCGTACTCCGCAGGCCGAGGACACGCCTCGCCTGCATGCGCTGGAAGTGAAAGATCTCGCGAGTGGCGGCACCAGAGACTGCGCGGCAGAGGGCGCCGTCGTAAGCCAGGACGTAGCGAAGCACCTTGGGCAGGCTCAGCACCCAATGCCGAAGGCGCACTTCGGGCAGCACGCGGTTGCAGAGCCAGGCGGCGCCCTCATGGATGCTGCGGCCGCCGCAAGAGGGACAGAAGCCACGCCCTTTGCAAGAGAACGCAACGAGTCGGTCATGTCCGCATCCCGCGCAATAAACACGCGCAAAGCCGTGTTCGAGGATGCCGCAGCGCAGGTAGCTGTCGAACTCGCGTTCCACGAATGAAGGCAGAGGCCGGTGCCAGGCCTCACAGCCTTCCCGCACCCGAGGCCAATGGCGGGCCACGCATGCGCGGAGGACCGTCCGCTCAGGGGCCCGTGGATGGTAGAGGGTGCAGGACATGGATGGTGATATTCGCTTTTATTTCGCCATCCCGTCAACCCTTTGCAACCGTACAGGGAGGGGCCGCCCCCTCCAGGTGGGGTCAAGTCGTCCCCAGTTACCTATCGATGGGATTGGTTACAGAAAATGTCCAAACTCCAGGGGCGCCCCTTCGGGGGCGCCTGTGTCCACGTGCTTGCAGCGTCAGGAGCAGGCACCTTCATTCGCTTCATGAGCGTGGTCGCAATCCGAGAGACATCAGGCTCCTCTTAAAGTCAAATATTTCCAGCACGAAAGCCAGCCATCCTTACGCAATCAGGTTTCAGAAATACCCTGTCTCTAACCTTGGGCTTGAGGAATCCCACCCTGGCGCCGATGAGCGTGTATCTCCGCGGCGCCCATCGCCTTGGGTAGCCTGTGGGGATCGCTCACCATCCCAATCATCCAGTCCAGCCTTCGCCCCTCGGGTGCGGGGGCTGTGGTTCGGGGGCCCTTATGGTTCGTCACACGTGGTGCTTTGGCCTGACCTTCTGCCTTCTGCTGGCCACCGCCTGCACCCCCGACCGGACGCCGGTCGCCGGAGAGGATCTGACGGTGGGGGTTCAGGCGAATCAGGGACCTCTTCCCGTGCCCCCTCGAAAAAGCCCGTCGCGGCTGGAGGATCCGTCCCCAACGCCGCAGGTTTTCCGGAACACGCTCCCTTCCTCCCCTGCGCCGACCTGGGAACTGGTGTGGCAGGACGAGTTCCTGGGGGGAACCTTGGACACCACCAAGTGGCGGGTGGAATCGGGGCCGGGGCCCTGGGGGCTGAACGAACTGCAGTACTACACCGCGGACAAGAATCATTGGCTGAAGGATGGGGCCCTGGTGCTGGAGGCGCGCCCTGAGCGCATGGGACCACGGAAGTACACCTCGGCCCGGCTCGTGACCCGGGCCGCCTTCCTCTACGGCCGCATCGAAGCCCGCATCCGCCTGCCCTTTGGGAAGGGCATGTTCCCGGCCTTCTGGATGCTCACCCGGGACTGGGCCACCCCCAGCACCTATGGCGAGATCGACATTCTGGAGATGGTGGGCAGCACCAAGGGCAAGGAGAACGCCACCATTTGGGCCAGCGCGCACCGACCCGACCCCTCCGACCCGGAGGGGGGTCTGCACTCCCTGAGCGCCTCGTACACCACGCCGGACCTGGCCTGGTTCAACGACGCCTTCCACACCTTCGGGGTGACCTGGACCCCCACCAGCCTTGCCTATGACGTGGACGGCACGACCTTTTTCACCGTGGCCATGGAGGCCGAGGGCAGCGATGGCTGGCAGGCCCTGCAGCGCCCCATGTTCATGATCCTCAACCTGGCGGTGGGAGGCGACTGGGCCGGCCCCCCCAACCGGAGCACCCAGTGGCCCCAGCGCATGGTGGTGGATTGGGTGAGGGTCTATCAGGCGTCCGGAGTCAGCGGCGCATCGCGCTGACGCCATGACTCCCCATCCTGGGAACCGCACCCCATAGGCTTCACTTGGAATACCCGTCGGGCTGGATGTGGGACCTGTCCGCACCTTTCCCAAGGAGGCGTCACCCTCGCGCAGCGTTCAGTCTCCAAGGACCGCCTGAACAGGGATCGGACGTTTGGGTCCTGGCCAAAAAGAGCTGGCAACTCGTTGGAGAATCGAAGGAAAGAAAATCAACAGGGATAAAGGGGATGAACGGGATGCCGGTCCACGTTTTATCCCCTTTATCCCCTTCATCCCTGTTTAAACATCTTTTCAGAAAAAAAGCTGTCATCCGCACCCTTTGAGGATGCGCCAGGCGGCAAGATCCCTGAGGTACCGAAGAAAATGGTCGATTCGGTGGAATTTAAGTAAGTTATGTCGTGAGTTCTGGATTCTGTCAGGTAAGCGGCGCGCTCTTGCGCCTCAGGGATCCCCACCTCACTACCCCCAGGACGCTGCAGAGCAGCAGAAGGTTGGTCATGGTCCAGGCACTGGCGTCACCCTGACCGTGGGACTGTTTCTGGACAAGCGGCAGGACCTCGCCGGTGAGGTTCAGGTAGGCATGAAGGACGAAGGCAGGCACGAGGCTGCCGTGGGTCTGGTTCTGCAGCCAGGTGATGAGGATCGACACCAGGACCAGGGTCAGGAAGAAGTGCCCGAAGGGCAGGTGCTGGTCGTGGTGGCCAAAGCCCTGGGTGAGGAACATGGGCCCATGCCAGAGGGCCCAGAGGCTCCCCAGGAGCAGGCTCGACCCCAGGGCGGTGCCACCCACCTGGAGCCGGTCCAGGGCATAGCCCCGCCACCCCAGCTCCTCGGAGACCTGCATGATCAGGAACACCCCGAAGACCACGGGAATCCACCAGGGCTCCGCCAGGAGTCCGGTCCTGGGGAACGGCACCTTCCAGAGCAGGGCGTTCAACCCATGGGCGAGCACCCCAAGGACCGGCATGGCCAGGAGGGTCGGGACGTACCAGCGCCCCAGATCGAAGCGGACGCACCTCCGGAGGAGCGTCTTGACCCCGGTCCAGCCTTCCTGCCGGGCCAGAAGCCCCAGCGCCACCAGCGAGGGCCCCAGCCCCCCCGCCAGCCCCAGGGCGGGCAGCAGGGCATCCAGGGCGCCCCCGGCACCGATCCCGACCTGGGTTCGCAGCACCCCAGGCAACCACAGGGACCAGCTGAACAGAAGGGTCAGGAGGTAGAACCAAACCACCTGCCTCCGCACGACCCGAAGGTCGGCCTCGGGTCGGGGAGGGCTGGGTTGGCCTGGCTGGAGGTCGGTCATGGGGTCGCCGATGTCGTGGTTCCAGAAGGCAAACGGATGGGAGCGTTCCCGGGTTCCAATGGATCGACCAGACAGAACTCGGGGCATTCAAACCGCCGCTGGACCAGGACATGGCTGATGCCCATCACTCCTCCGACGCCGCCCGCCGGGGGGGTGCCAAGCCCCATGCGCGCTGCATCTCCTCCACCAGGACCCTCAGGTAATCAGGGTGGTAGGCGGTGACGGTCCGTTCCAGCCCCTGTTGCCGGTAGACCACCATGCCGTGGTCCGCCCCCGGAAAGACCCTCAGGCGGATGGGTCGGCCTTCCCCGCGAAGGACCTCCAGTCTTCGCAGGGTTTCCTCGGGCGGTGCTTCGCGGTCCTCGCGGGCAATGAGCCAAATCTGGGGACAGGACAGCTCCCGCAGCACGGGCAGCGGATCGTAGGCCCAGGGAAGGTCCGGGGGAAGGTAGCGCCTGCCCACCAAGCGCAGGAGCCACCCCGGGTATTTGGCGAAGGCCCCGAGCACCGTGGGGGCCTTCGCCAGCTCGCGGAACCATGGTTCCTTGTTCACCCTGGACCTCATCTGCCTCAGCGGCTTCCAGCCTTCCTTCAGTCCACTGCGCAGAACCGCCAGGGCCCGCTCGCAGAAGGCCCTCGCCTCGGCTTCATGGGTGGCATGACCGCGGGCCCGGAGGTGGTCCAGGCTTTCGTTCAGATCCTCCGCATCGGGACCTTCGGCCAGGCCGTACACGGACATGGAGAAGCCCACACCGGGTCGGAGCCGGGCCCCCAGGGGGGCGATCCAGCCCCCCTGGCTGAACCCGGCGACCCCGATACGTGCCGGGTCCAGGGAAGGGTGACGGGCCAAGGCATCCACCGCAGCGGCCAGATCCTCGGCCAGCACCGTGAAGTCCATGGTGAAGCGCCCCTGGGACCCACCCACCCCGCGCTTGTCGTAGCAATAGGCCGCCACGCCCTGGGCGGCCAGGAGGTAGCCCAGCAGGTTGTGGTCCTTGCCGCTCCAGCGCTCCGAGCCCTGGTGAAGCACCGCGACGGGATGGGGTCCGGGCCCCAGGGGTAGATAAAGTTGACCGAGGATGCGCAGCCCCTGACGCTGGAAGGCAAGCGCCTCCACCCGAAGGGCCAGCCTTTCGCCCTCCAGGACCTGGCCGCCAAGTTCCCAGTGCAGCTTCAGTCCCTGAAACCTCGCACGCAGGGTGACGGGACGGTGGGTGGCCCATCCATCCCCCGATTCGAAGCAGTGCGGGCCCGTGGGAAAGAGCCTGCGGCTGCTGCCCTCCCGGGCGTCCGTGGCCCGAAGCAAGGCGCCGCTGGGGGTGACGAGGATCAGGCGCTGGTCCTCCATGCGGTAGGCGCCACAGCGCGATTCCAGGTCCTGACCGGCCAGGGCGATGCAAGCGATGAGCAGGAGCAGGGGACGGAGCAGGGGACGGAGCATGGGATCGGCAGAAGGTCAGCCATCATCCCACGCCCCTTGGGCGGGCAGGTGGCCCGGATGCGGGGGGGTTCAGGCCCCCTTGACCACCTCGGCAAAGGCCCGCACCTGGCCCCTGATTTCCTCCAGATCCAGGGTCAGGAGCCGACGATCCTCCATGAGCGCCTTGCCCTGGACGATGGTGTGGCGGACATCGGCGCCCCCTGCGGTGTAGACCAGGTGGCTCTCAGGATGGTAGGTGGGACAGAGCTGGGGCGCCTGGAAGTCCACGGCGATGCAGTCCGCCAGGAAGCCCGGGGTGAGCTGGCCCAGTTCGTGACCCAGCCCCAGGGCGGATGCTCTATCCCCTAGCAAGTCTCTTTTCGCCCATCAAAAGGTCCATTGACCTCGATTGGGAGCAGTTTCCAACAACCCTTGTCCGCAAACGCTAATGTCACGAGTATTATGTATATCGCATCAATTAAAAAAATGTCACGCTCCCCAGGTTTGATGAGCATGTGCTATGCAATCCTTAAAACCATAGGCCTGATCCATAAATCTTAAGTCTGACGCCACTCATCAACAGCTGTAGCGGTTCGTCGGGCAAGGACAACGACGGGGAGCTTCTTAACCGATTGGGAGCAACCGATGTCCGTTCGGGAGTTTGGTTTTGCCATTCAGGAAGAGGGGGGTACACCCGAAATATGTCCCAATCTTGAAATGGATATCATCACTGAGAAAGCGTGACACATGTCCTTGAATCGGTAGCAGGTCTAGAAACGGATCAACCCTCACACCAAAAGAAAAGATCCTCCAAATGGAAGTTCAATCTTAAGGAGCATCCAATGAAGCCTATCGCACTGGCCCTGTTGGTCTTCACAGCCCTTCCAGGTAACGCACAGGGTAACTATTCGCAAATCGATGCTGTCCAGGGGGGTAAGCTGACGGCGACCCTTTATGCGACCGCGACGTACACTGCCAGTTCGTACGACCTGAGGATAAAACAGACTTTTGCGGGTATGGGATCCTACCAGCCTTCATATAAAGGTCAGATTTGGGAAGTGATTGACGGATCCTTCAAGGACACCTATCCACAAGCTTACAATCATCTCTACCAATATTTTGCGTCTGCGACTGAGCAGGAAGCTTGGGCGGCCATGAACTCAACGGACTGGTTTTTCGGTATTCCAGGCTGGGTTGCGCTTCTGGTCACGAGCTATTACAAGATCCTCGAGATGGACAAAATCACGACCATCTCCTGGCGGGAATACAAGACAGTCCTGCCGGTAACGGGATGGTATAAGGTCCGGTTTAACCCAGTTCACCACTGGCTAACCAAGCCAAAAACGAGTGTGTATGCCATTGAGTCAACCGGGAATAAATATCCGCTCTGGATCGACGAGTGTGGGAGTCCCATTTCGACCCAGGAACATAGGATTTTTCTCAACAAAGGGGAGACCAGCTTCATCATCACCCTCGGCTCCGGTGTTTCGACCTATTATAACGACGCCGGTACCATTGAATACGTCGGGCTTGACGAGTCATCGCCCAAAACCTGGACCATCGAAGCCCCTGTGGCAACCAAAACCGTGTCACTGACCAGCCTTCTCCCAAGTGAATACAGCTCCAACACCATGGCCGTATCCTTTGAGGGTTATCCATTCACCACGGATGGTGGGGCCACAGTCACCTGGGGACCAGTGAAGCGCCTTCCCATCGTCGTATTTGACTACACCTATAACCCGAAGTGGGTTGAATGGAATCCGTCCATTGAGGTCCTCCAACCATCCTTCTACTCGAGCGTCCAGTCCTGGAATGGTACGACTGCTGTCTATAATATTTTGCGGGAAGGGAACTACACGGAGCCCTTGCTGCATTAAGTTCCAACACCGTTCCGCGTTAGGCCCATTTCGAACCAAAAGCACATGGACCTCCTCCTGGAATCAGTTTATTAATCATGTCACCAATCGAATTGATCTCCGTTTACCAACTTTGGCGATGGGTGGCCTGAATACACTTTTCAGGGATTGCCTGCCTGATCGATGGCGTTGTTGAATGGATATCCCTAGCCCCAGCCTACCGCGTTAAAGTAATACGAGGACATGTCCAATCGATTCTATGAAAATGCGAGATAGGTCCTCTTTTCTAACATGATTCACTATAACTACCTGTCACCAGGTGATAGGATCCGGATAATCCAACCCTATCAAGGAGTAATTATGAAACAGAAAAAACTGAAGAAGCTTCGTGTGGAGAAATCCACCATCACCCAGCTGGACCAGTTCGATACCAGCGCCGCAGAGGGAGCCACCTATGGCGTAGTGACTACTCTCGTAGGGACATGCGGAGGCTCCTGCCGGTCCTGTGGGGACACCTGTAATTGCACCATACCCATAACTTGCAACACCTGTGCCTGCAGCAATCCTTCAGCATGTATTTGCGAAACTGGATACCAATGCCCGACCCAGCACGCGAATTGCCCAACGGGCCCTTATCTATGTGAATCAGTCAATTGTTAATTAGAAAATCAATGCAACCCTGAGACAAATCCAATGCCCCCGCTCGCCTACGGGGGCTTGGTGCATTCGGAAATCATTCGAAGTTCTTTCCTGGCCGCTGACGTCCATAGGAAACTCAGACAGATTTCACCGTAGTTCACCGGTTTATTGCTTTGAGGCCGATGAATACCATTAACGGTGAAAAATGCGTTGCCACGGTGCGTCGATGGCTCTGGGAACGGTACTGCCTGTCCACCCGTGGCCTCTAACGCCCAACCAATTCGGCAAAGGCCCGCACCTGGCCCCGGATTTCCTCCAGATCCAGGGTCAGGAGCCGACGATCCTCCATGAGCACCTTGCCCTGGACGATGGTGTGACGGACATCGGCGCCTCCTGCGGCGTAGACCAGGTGGCTCTCGGGATGGTAGGTGGGACTCAGATGGGGCGCCTGGAAGTCCACGGCGATGCAGTCCGCCAGGAAGCCCGGGGTGAGCTGGCCCAGTTCGTGGCCCAGCCCCATGGCGGATGCTCCGTGGCGGGTGGCCATGGCCAGCACCTGGGGGGCGGGGAGCACGGTGGGGTCCAGGGCGGCCACCTTGTGGAGCTTGGCGCAGGTGTCCATTTCCCCAAAGAGGTCCAGGTCGTTGTTGCTGGCGCAGCCATCCGTGCCCAGCCCCACGGGAACCCCCTTGGCCAGCAGCCGGGGCACGGGGGCGATGCCCGACCCAAGCTTCATGTTGCTCTCGGGGCAGTGGGCGACCCGTACCCCCCGCTGGGCCAGGAGGTCCATCTCCCCCTCCGTGAGGTGCACGCCGTGGGCCGCCACCAGCCGGGGCGACAGGAGCCCCAGGTGCTCCAGGTGGCGCACCGGTCGCCTGCCGTGCTGGGCGCGGACCGTTCTCGTTTCGGTGAGCGTCTCCGCCAGGTGGAGGTGCAGGGGCACGTCCTCGGCCTCCGCCAGGGCCTGGCAGGTGCGCAGCAGGTCCGGGGCACAGGTGTAGGCGGCGTGGGGATCCACGGAGACTCGCACCAGGGGATCGCCCCGCCACTGCGCAATGAGGTCCCGGGTGAAGGCCAGGCCGTTTGCCAGGGCCCCGTAGTGGGGGGAAGGGAAGTCGAAGAGCACCTCCCCCACCAGGGCCCGCAGGCCCGCGGTCTGGGCGGCCTGGGCCACCTGGTCCTCGAAGAGGTACATATCGATGAAGCTGGTGGTGCCCGAAAGGATCATCTCCGCACAGGCCAGGCGGGTGCCCCAGGCCACCCAGTCCGCCGTGAGCTTGGCCTCCGCGGGCCAGATATGCTGCTGCAGCCACGCCATGAGGGGCAGATCATCCGCCAGCCCCCGGAAGAGGGTCATGGCCGCGTGGGTGTGGCTGTTCACCAGCCCCGGCATGACCACGCAGCCCGTGGTGTCCAGGACCTTCTCCCCGCGGAAACGCCCCGTGACCTCCTCCAGGCTGCCCACCGCCCGAATGCGCCCGCCGGAAATGGCCATCGCCCCGGGGTCGAAGCGCTCACCCCGGTCGTTCAAGGTGAGCACCGTGCCACCGCGGAGCAGAAGGTCGCAGGGTTCAGGGGTCGGGATCATGGTTCCACCGTGCAAGGGGTTTGGGGACAGTCTAGCCCCAGGTGGGCCCGTACCCGGGTACCTGGAAGGCGGTCCATCGGTGAGGTGCCGGATGGGAGGTGGTCTCCACCGAAAACCGTCCATCGGTCCCCTTGGCCAAAGCATCCATCCCATATTCCACGGCGTTCACACCGTGGGGCCCAATGAATCATGCACCTCACGTAGACTACGAATCATCCCTCCGTGGCGGCCACCCCTGGCAGGAAGTGTCCAAAGTCATCCCCAATCCAGTGCCTTGGCGCCACCCGGCGTCAGGGGATTCCGTCCAAACCCCACCCCCCCACCCCAGGAGCAACCATGAAATCCAAAAACATGAAAAACCCTCGTCCGGAAC
>CAZPUI010000078.1:0-5910 GCA_964589695.1 uncultured Solibacteraceae bacterium
GGATCCCGGGCTTCGCCGACCCCATCCTGCAGGCTGGCCCCAAGGGGGTCGGTCTGCTCATGGGGGCCGGAGGCATCGGCGCCACCCTGGCGGCCCTGACCCTGGCCACCCTCAAGGATCCCCAGCGCCTCCCCCGCATCATGGCGGCTTCCACCCTGTTGTTTGCGGGGTTCCTCACCGCCTTCGCCTTCTCCAAGCACATGGTGGGTTCCATGCTCCTGCTGGGCGGTTCCAGTTTCTTCCTGGTGATCACCAACACGGGGAACAACACCCTCATCAACCTCCTCATCCCCCAAGCCCTCCGGGGCCGGATCATGAGCTTGTACAACATGGTCTTCGTGGGGGCCATGCCCGCGGGGGCCCTGTTGGCGGGACTGGCCGCCCAGGGCATCGGCGCGCCCTGGGCGCTGGCCGCAGGGGCCGTGGGGTGCCTCCTGGCGACCCTGCACTTCGCCTGGCGCTATCCCAAGGCGTGAAGCCTGAACGCTGCAACGGATGCGCCTCGACCCAGATCGAGGTCCCAGGACGCTGCCCCACGGTCCCCCTTCCCAGGCCCATGGAATACTGGAGTTCCTCACCGGAGCCCCCCATGCTGACCGTCCATCTCTCCCGCTTCACCTGTCTGGATGTGACCACCAATCTGGAACACATGGCCGCCGAAGTGGCCAGGGCTGCAGCCAATGGGGCGGGCCTCTGTGTCTTCCCCGAGGGCTTCCTCCACGGCTATTCGCGAACCCTGGACCCTGCCCTGGCCCGCCGCCGCTTCGCCGAACTGAGCGGGAATCACCCCGACATGTGCATCGTCTTTGGTGCCATCTCCGAGGGGGGCGCCAACCGCATGACGGTCTGGAAGGCTGGGACGGAGCGGGCCTCCTACGACAAGGTCCATCTCTTCGCTCCCAACGGCGAATGCGAACTCTGGCAACCCGGGAACCACTACGTGGCGGTGCGGGAGGGTGAATGGACCCTGGGCCTCATCAATTGCAACGACCTGCGCTTCCCCGAGCAGGCCCGGGCCCTGCGACTGCAGGGCGGTGCCAACCTGCTGGTGGTGGTGGCCTGGTGGCCCTGGCGGCGCACCCACATCTTCGAAGCCCTGCTGAGGGCCCGCGCCATCGAGAATGGCTGCTTCGCGGTGGGATGCTGCATCGCCAACTCCCAGACCCCGGGGGAAATCTTCCATGGGGCCGGCAACTACGCGTTCGACCCCCTGGGTCAGGCGCTCCCCAGTGCCGACGATGTGACTTATAAACTCGATCCCGCCCGCTTCAAGGAGCTGGTGGTGGACCCCGTGGGGGGCTTCGTGGACATCCAGGAAGTCCGGGTGGTCTAGAGCTTCTCGCCAAATGGCGCGGGACCGCAGCCGACCCATTTACGGATAAGCTCCAAATCCCGCCATTCGCCGGTGAACCCAAGGTATCCGCCGAATGGCTCAACCATTTCGAGCGCTGCGTCGTAAGTTGGGGAAGTTTCATCGGAGGCCCCACCATGCGCGTGCTAGCTGCCCTTGCACCCCTCTCCCTCCTGCTTTGCGTGGCCTGCCCCGAGGGTGGTGCCTACTACACGCGCACCGAGACACGGACCCTGAGCCTCAAGTCCGATGGGGAACTGCGGGTGAAGGGCTTCAACGGCCGAATCCGGCTGGAGACCTGGAACCGCGACGAGGTGGAGGTCCAGGCGGACATCCGCGAAAACGAACGCAACGAAGTCACCCTCAAGGCCGAATCCAAGGATGGTCGGGCCGAAATCATCGCCAGTCGTCCGGGGTCCGAGGAGCAACGCCGCTGGACCTTCGGATGGAGCTCGGGTTCCACGGGCGTGAGCTATGTCCTGCGTGTCCCCGCCAAGGTGCGGGCAGAGCTGGAGACCACCAACGGTCAGGTCACGGTCCAAGGCCTCCAGGCCCCCCTGGACGTGCGAACCTCCAATGGGAGGGTGGAAATTCGGGACCAGGGCGCCGAGGCCAGGGTTCGTACGAGCAATGGATCGGTGCAACTGGAGGCCGTGCAGGGCAATGCCGAAGTCACCACCAGCAACGCCCGGGTGGAAGCCCATGGGGTAAGGGGTGAACTCCGGGTGCACACCAGCAACGGCTCCGTGGATGCGCGGGATGTGGAGGGTCGGACCTCCATTCGCACCAGCAACAGTCGGGTGGTGGTGCAGCGTCTCAAGGGACCCGCCACCGTGGAATCCAGCAATGGCTCCCTCCTGGCGGAGCGGTTGGACGATGACCTCCGGGCCTCCACCAGCAATGCCGGCGTGGAGCTCATTGACGTCCTGGGCAAGGTCGATGTGCGCACCAGCAACGGCTCCCTGCGAGCCCAAGGCCTGAACGGAAAGGATCGGGGCATCCGGCTCCAGACCTCCAATGCGAGCCTGATCCTGGACCTGGGGTCAGTGAAGGGCGAGCTCCTGGCCCAGACCTCCCGCCACAGCCGTGTGGACATCGAACGGGCTGGGGGCGCCAGGGTGGAATCCGAGGACAAGGGCGAAGCACGGATGCGGATTCCGGGAAGCGACCAGAGGATCGAGCTGATCACCACCCACGGGCGAATCACCGTCCGCTGAGGTCCTCCAGAACGTTGAAGGGGCCTAGCCCCGCACGAGGGGACTCCGCCATAGCGTGAGTCCCCTCGTTTGCATCCTCAGGGTTCGATGCGCGTTCCCGAGGCCAGGACCGCCCCTTTGGGCACCACCACGATCCCATCCTGCACGGCCCAAAGACCGTGGTCGGATTCCGTACCCCGCGGGAAGGGCTGGATCACCACGTCATCCCCCAGACGCACGTTCTTGTCCAGGATGGCCCCCCGAATGGTGCACCGGGCCCCAATGCCCAGGGGGACATCGTGGGGCTTCAGCTCGTAGTAGTCCGCGCCCATGACGATGCTGTCCTCGATGAGACAGCCCGCGCCCACGCTGCTGCGCACCCCCAGGATGGAGTGCCGGATGGTGGAATCCCGCACCACACATCCCTCCGCCAGCAGAACGTCCTGGAGCTGGGTGTCCGTGACGATGGAGCCGGGCAGGAACCGGGAATGGCTGTAGATGGGCAGATGGGGGTCGTAGAAGTTGAAAGGCGCGTTGGGCCGCGTCAGTTCCAGGTTGGTGTCGTAGAAGGAACGGACGGTCCCGATGTCCTGCCAGTAGCCGTCAAAATCGAAGCCATGGAGGCTCAGTCGGCCAATGGCGAAGGGGATGACATCGCTTCCAAAATCGTCGAATTCGGGGTGGTCCTGAAGGAGGGCGATGAGGGTCTCGGTGCGGAACACATAGATGCCCATGGAGCCCAGGAAGGGACGATCGGGATACGACCGACTCACCATGCGGGCCTGGACCTCCGGATCCTTGGGTTTCTCCACGAAATCCTGGATGACCCCGTCTCCTCCGCGCTTGAGGATGCCAAACCTGGGGGCCTCCTCCCGCAACACGGGCTGGACCGCCACGGTGATATCGCAGTCATGGGCCAGGTGGTACTTGAGCATGGCGGCGTAATCCATGCGGTAGAGGTGGTCCCCCGCCAGGATCAGCACATGCTCCGCCCCGGAGCTTTGGACCTGATGAAGCTGCTTCCGCAGGGCATCCGCCGTGCCCTGGTACCAGCTCTCGCTGGTGGGGGTCTGCTCGGCCGCCAGGATCTGCACCCACCCACCATGGAAGGAATCGAATTTGTAGGTATCGGTGATATGGCGGTGCAAGGAAACCGAGTTGAACTGGGTGAGGACGTGGATGTGGTAGATCCCGGAATTAATGCAGTTGCTGATGGGGACATCGATGAGTCGGTACTTTCCGGCGATGGGCACGGCGGGCTTGGAGCGGAGCTTGGTCAAGGGGTAGAGTCGGCTCCCCCGACCACCCCCGAGAATGACCGCCAGGACCCTGTCCATGGTCGACATGTACCCTCCCCCGTGTGCGCGTGTGAACCCAGCATAGCCTGGGCGCCGCCCCTGGACAGCGGGCGAATCCCCTGCCAACCCGCTCGTTTTCAATAGAGGAGCCCGGCTGGACGATGGAACCCTGGGGCTCCCCTGGGCTGCCCTCGGAGGGATGGGATGTTGTGGCTCGGTGCTTGGCGAAGGTGGCTCATGGGGTTGCTGGCGTGGAGTCTGCTTGGTGCGGACCTGCCCCACGGCAAGGTGGGTCTTCGAACCTATGGCCCCGATCAGGGGCTCACCAATCCCGTCACCCTGAGCCTGCTCCAGGACCAGCAGGGCTTCGTATGGGTGGGCACGGAGGTGGACCTTTTCCGCTATGACGGACTCAAGTTCCAGGTCTTCGGCAAGGAACAGGGCCTGCCCGGCGCCTACATCGACAGCCAGGTCCTGACCCCTTCGGGCACCCACTGGGTGGGCACCAACAGCGGACTGGCCTACTACGAAGGAGGTCGCTTCCATCCCGCGGGCCAGGGCCTGGACACAACCCGGATCCTGGGGTTGGCGGCGGGGAGCGGCCAACAGGTGTTCGTAGGGACCCCCGAAGGCCCCTGGATGCGCCGGGACGATGGCACTTTCGAAAAGATCCCGGGCTGGCCGGGTGGGGGGTGCACGGCCCTGGGGAGTGATTCCAGGACGGGTACCCTCTATGTGGCCACGGTCCGGGGCGGTCGTGCCGAGCTCCTGCGATGGAATCGAGGGTGGCAAACCCTCGCGGCCGAAGGGGGGTTCGGGGATCGCCTGGATGCCCTGGCGGTGGATGGCGGCGGTCGGGTCTACGCCCGCAGTGAGTTGGAATTGTATGTCCTGGAACCCGGATCCACCGCCTTTGGGGCCGTGCGCCCTGCCCTGCCGCGCATCCGCACCAGGGCTACCCTCTCCGTGAGCCCCGATGGCCGCCTGTGGGTACCCACGGAACGGGGGGTCACGGCCCTGGGCCCTGGGGGACGGGAGGATCTGGGAACCAAGGAGGGTCTCTTCACCTCGGTGATCCACGCGGTGCTCCTGGACCGGGAAGGGAACCTTTGGCTGGGGAGCGAACCCCTGGCCCGGATCCAGGGTGGCGGGGTCGTGAGGACCTTCACCAAGGACGATGGCCTGCCCCACGACAATGTCTGGGCCATCTTCCGGGACCGGGAGCGGCAGCTGTGGGTGGGCACGGACGCAGGGGTGACGGTGTCCTCCGGGGGCAGCTTCCAGCCCGTGGCCTCCACCACCTCGTACCAGGTGCGCACCATCGCCCAGGCCCCTGATGGTGCCATCTTCCTGGCGGGTGGCCCCAACCTCCTGCGCCTGGACCCGAAGACCAAGGCCATCTTCAAGCTCGGCCCCGCCCAGGGATTGCCCGGGGGAATCCGCATTTTCCGCGTACGCTTCGACCGCGCCGGACAGCTTTGGGTGGCCACGGACTCCGTGGGCCTCCTGAAGGGCGTCGGCTCGGGCACGGACTGGAAACTGGAGCGCCAGGACATCATCGGGGGGGTGCCTCAGGAACGCTTCGTGGACGTCAATGAAACCCGCAGTGGCGCCATCCTGGCCGCAGGGGACCGGGGATTGGCGGTATTCCACGGCGGCACCTGGAGGCGCTTCGGCAAGGCGGATGGCTTGGCCACCCAAAGCACGGCCTTCGCCCGGGAGCTGCGCTCCGGCGAGGTGCTCGTGGCCTACTTCGGAGCCCCAGGACTTCTGAAGGGAAAACTGGAAGGGGGCGTCTTCAAGAGCCTTGGCCATCTGGATGAAGGCCGCAGTGACCTCGGTCCCGCCAGCGTCCTGCGCACCCAACTGTACATGTTCGGAGAGGACCCCAAGGGCAACCTTTGGCTTGGCTCCGGCAGCGGCATCGACGTGATGTACCCCGATGGGCGACTGGACCACATGGGCAGGAACGAGGGCGTGCTGAACGAGAACGGCAGGAACATGGCCGTCGTGGGGGGTGAGAAGGGGGATGGGGAGTGGGGGAGATGCGGAGGGCGGGGGGGGG
>CAZPUI010000078.1:5920-13184 GCA_964589695.1 uncultured Solibacteraceae bacterium
CTTCGTCGCGTGTACGCTCTTCTTCACGCTGACCGTGGCCACCTCCGCGGGCCTGGTGTACGTCGCCAGCACTCGGTAGAAGGGCCCCCTCCCCGCCCCCCCCGGGCGCGTCCTCCAGGCCCGCTTCGGGAAAAACCTTGTGGTGGACCCCACCCAGGACCTGGAAGTCCCCGCGGGCCAGAGCACCTTCGAGGCCCGATTCGCAGGCATCCTGGCGGCCCGGGAGGGCTCGATCTTCCACCAGGTCCGCCTGGTGGGGCAGGACGAGGAGTGGGCCGACTCTGAGAACCGGGAGGTGCGCTACACGGCCCTATCCCCCGGCACCTACCGTCTCGAGGCCCGGTCCCGCATCGGCGAAGGCCCCTGGGGTGAGCCAACCAGCCTGGCCTTTCGGGTGGTGCCCTCCTGGCACCAGACCTGGTGGTTCCGGGGCCTGCTGGGCCTAGGCATCCTGGCGGCAGCCTTCGGCCTGGTGCGCTGGAGACTCCAGGCCCTCCAGACCCGAAACCGGCACCTGGAGGAGCTAACGGCCAGTCGCACCCGGGAACTGGAGCAGGCCAACCTCGCCATGCGGGACTTGGTGGAGCAGATTCGGCAGACCAGTGCACGCCTGGCGGGCAATGCCACCCAGCTCAGCAGCACCACCGAGCACATGAACGGCGCCACCCGGCAACTGGCGGGGAGCGCCGATGTCCAGCGGGAAGGTTCGGAGCGGGTGGCCACCGCGTTGGTGGAACTTTCAGCCTCCATTGAGGAGGTGGCTTCCCACGTGCGGAGGTCCAAGGAGAAGGCCACCCAGGCCGAACTGGCCACCGCCGAGGGCCATGAAACGGGTCAGAGCACCCGGGATGCCATGCACTCCATCCGGGAAACCACCCGCCAGATCGTCATGGCCGTGGAGGTCATCCAGGAGATCGCCCAGCAGACCAACCTGCTTTCCCTCAATGCGGCCATCGAGGCGGCCAAGGCCGGCGAGAGCGGACGGGGCTTCGCCGTGGTGGCCACCGAAGTGCGCAAGCTGGCGGAACGCAGCGCCGTGGCGGCCAAGGAGATTGCCGGCCTCATCCAGGAGAGCAATGCCGCCGTGAGCCGTGGCACGGAGACCGTGGGGGCCACCGTGGACATCATGGAGCGCATCCGGGCCCTCATCCAGGAACTGGCCTCCATGACCCACCAGATCGGCGCGGCCGCCGAGGAGCAGTCCCGCACCAGTGCCGAAGTGGCCCAACAGGTGGAAGCCGGCGCCGCCGATTCCCAGCGCAACGCCCACGCCGTCACCCTCCTCAGCTCCCAGGTGGAAGGGGTCGCCAGTTCCTCCAAGGCCGTGGCCGAGGCCGCCGAAGGCCTGGCGGGGCTGGTGGCGGAATTCAAATAGGCGCTGTCTCCAAAACCATCTGTACTACCAACCTTCAACTTCTTGCTTTCGTGCAAAGAATCTGAGTTCGATGCCTTGACAACATTTGTCTTTTCAAGAATTGAAACACGGAGATGCCACGCATGCGTGGCATGAGACCACGGAGAAAGCACGGAGACTTTTTGGAGGGTGTAAGGAGTTACATGGCACGGCAGATCCGTGTAAATAGTTTTTCGAGGCAAGCCAGGCCAAGGCCACCCGGCCTGTGGAAAGGTCTTGTGACTGGATTCTGACTTGGCACTGCTGCCGAGACGCACACTGAGATTTTGACCCACGAATGCTGACAAGTTTTTTCACCGCTCATCACTGAAATTCACCGGCTAGAAAAACTTTTTGCCGGTGAATTTCGGTGAAACACGGTAAGAAAGAGGGCGTACAAAACGGCATATCTGGCTGCGCATGGTGACACCTGCAATCCCGCAGGTCAGGACGTCCGAAGATTCTTTTCTCCGTGCCCATCTCCGTGTCCCCATGCCACGCATGCGTGGCATCTCCGTGTTTAACCCGCTCTTTGGTTGCGGCCGGAAGCCGCTATGGGCTAATGCAGGCCGCCGCACCGCCGCTGCACCACCCGCTGCTTGGCGGGGTCCTTGGCCAGGGCCTCCCAATTCCAGAAGACCACCCCCCGGGAGGGGGCCATCAAGGCCTGGTCCAGGGCTCGGCGGAAGGTCCGCACATCCAGAGGGGTCTTGAGATAGGCTTCGGCCACCTGGATGCTGGGCAGGATGGGCCGGTCCGTGCGCCCGGCCATCTCCTTCACCACGTCGTGGATCCAGCCCGTGGGCCGCTTCACCATGTGGTGGTAGACCATGGGGCTCACCAGATCCACCTGGGCCCCCAGGGCCCCGAGGTCCTGGCCCGCCACGTTGAGGGCCGCACCGCCGAAATCCGACAGGCGCCAGGGCACGGCGTGGAGGCAGACTTCGAGGCCCGCCTTCTCGCGCCGACCCCGGGTGGCCAGGTCCTTCGCGATCCCCTCGATGACCGACCTTCGCCACCGGGTCCAGGCGGCGAAGGCCCCCCGCTCCAGGAAGGCCCAGCGTGCCTGGGGTGATTTCAGATCAGCCCCGTCCTGGAGGCCCGTCTCCCTGCGGAAGCGCGCCCAGCAGGTGTCGCAGAGGCAGGTCCGGGGCAGGCTGGCCGCGCTGCGGTCCGGGTAGACCATCTCCCAGAAGACGAAGTGCCGAAGGAAGTCCAGGCTCAGGCCGTCGGGTTCCACCTCCCGGAGCAGGGCCGAGAGCTCTCCGGACCGCAGGTCCAGGTAAGCGGTCCGGGAAGGGCAGACGAACTCCACCCAGTCATCCACCGCCCGACGCCCCTGCTGGTCCAGGGCCACCCAGTCCGGGTGGGCCTTCAGGACCTCGGGGTTGAAGAACACGGGGAAGATGAGGTACCGCTTGAGCCCCTGGGCCTTGCAGCCCTCCCGGAAGGCGCGCTCCCGCTGGACCTCGGGCCCGGCCCACACCGCCGTGATCCCGAGGCGCTTCCAGGCGGCGAAGGTGGCGTCCCAGTTCCCGGGGACCTGGTACATCTTGACCCCCACGAGGGGCGACTGCGCGGGAAGCAGGGAACCCAGCAGCAGGAACAGGAAGACCAGCCAACGGCCCATGAGACACCTCGCCAGGATTGACGTTTGGATGAACAATCCACTCTAGCGCAGCCTCAGGGGTTGTAGGCCCCCTGGGGCTGGTTCATGCCCCGGGGGGTCACGGCCTCAAAGTGGTCCAAGAGCTGGCCCAGGTGCTCGCCCCCGGGGATCACGGGGACCCCCAGGGCCCGCTGGAGCTGCCCCAGGGTCATGTCATCCAGGAACTGGGTGTCGGGGTGGGCCGTCCCCCCGGCCAGGGTGTACTGGTCCGTGGGACCCGTGTGGGTGCGCAGACTGGCGCTGGGAATGACCACGGCGTCCACCCAGTCAGGGCGATTCCCATGGTCCAGGCGATCCGCGTGGGCCGCCGCCTCCAGATCCCGGCCGCACAGGAGCCCCGCCACGGTCACGGAGGTGCCGAAGCTGTAGTTGGGGGCCGCCACCGCCCGGAGGCGGCTGCCGGTGAGCCGGTTCACCCGGGCCAACTCCCGCTCCAGGTAGGGGGCGAAGCTGGCCCCCGTGAGGCAGAGCAGGTGTTTGCCCCGGAAACGCTGCACCTTCTCCCGGCGGAGGAAGCCCATGGTGTGTTCCTGGAAACGCCGGATGAGGCCCACCCCATTCTCGATCTGGGCCCAATCCGAGGCGTAAAAGTTCCGGCCCGGCAGGTTCAGCCCCGCCCGGGTGAACCACTCGTCCGCCAAAAGGAGCCAGGGTTCGTGTTCATTCCGGTCCCGGAAGACCCGCACCTCGGGGGCCCAGCGGCGAACCCAGGCCTGGGCGTATTCCGGACCCACCTCGGGCACCACGGGCAGGTGTTCCCGGTGGGCCGTGAGTCCCACAGGGACGCAGGACAGCGAGAGCACGCCCCCCTTCCCCGCCCAGGGTCCCGTGGTCTGGTGGGCCCTTCGCGCCCAGAGTTCCTCGACCGTCTGCTCCCAGATCGGGCCATCGTTGAGCCCGGGCGCCAGCACCACCTGGGTGTGGATATCGATGCGACCCTCCAGCAAACGATCGACCTTGCGGAGGATGTCCCCTTCCCGCGGGTTGCCCACGATGCGCACCCGCGCCTCCGGGTTCGTGGCATGAACGGAGACATGGATCGGCGTGAGGCGCTCCCGGATCACCCGGTCCATCTCCGCCTCATCGCTGCTGCGGAGGGTGGTGAAGTGGCCGTAGAGGAAGGAGAGGCGAATGTCCTCGTCCTTCAGGTAGAGGCTCTTGCGGTAGCCCTTGGGCATCTGGTGCACGAAGCAGAAGACGCAGTTCTGCTTGCACACCTTGATGCCATCCTGGCCCAGATCCACCCCGAGACCATCCCCCTCATTGGCCAAGACCACGGTCTCCCGGCTGCCATCCGGACGCTGGAAGACCACTTCCGTCTCGTCCTGGGAGCTCACCAGGAACTGGTAGTTGAGCTGGTCCAGCACCGGTTCCCCCTGGAGGAACAGGATGCGGTCGCCGGCGCGGATCCCCGCCCCCTCCGCCAGGCTCCCAGGCTCTACCCCCACCACCAGCACCCCTTGAGCCTTGGCCATGACACCCCTCAGGGCCAGTGTGGGGGGGGTGAGGGTGGGATGCAACCAAGGGCGTTACCTGCAGGTACTGCAGGGCGCCCGGCCGGTCACCGTGGCCCATGGGAAAGGCGCGCGGGGCGATTTCCCTGGGGGGTGCGCCCCGGGGTGTCGGGCCTCATTTGGCCTCCAGAAGCGTGGCCAGGCGCCCCACCCCCTCCTCCAGACTGCGGCGGTCCACGGCGGCCCCCATGGAGATCCGAACACCCTCGGAAGCGGCGCGGCCCACCGCCAAAACCGCCGAGGGCACCACCAGGACCCCCAGTTCCTGGGCGCTTCGGGCAAAGGCCTGGGCACCCCCCGGGGGCGAGGGGAGCCAGAGGTGGGGACAGTGAGGTTCCCCCCGGAAGGAACCCGGAGGCAGCAGTCGCTGGCAGAGCCGGTGGCGGCCCGCCAATTCCCGCCGCTGCTGCAGCAGCCGGTGCCAGGCCGTACCATCCCCCAGCCACCGCGTGGCCAGGGAGAGGCTCAGGCCGGAGACGTACCAGGTGGTGTGGTGTTCCGCATCCCGCATCCGGTTCCGCAGCCCCTGGGGAAAGACCAGGTAGCCCAGGCGGAGCCCCGGCGCCACGGTCTTGGAGAGACCCGTGAGGTAGATCACCCGCTCCGGGGCCAGGGCCACCAGGGGGGGCGGTGCATCTTCCTTCAGCAGACCATAGACATCCTCCTCCACGAGGGTGAGGTCCCAGGCCCGGGCGATGGCCACCAGCTTCTGGCGCCGGGCCAAGCCCATGGTGGTGGTGGTGGGATTGTGCAGGGTGGGAGAGACCACCAGCAGCCGCAGGCCATTGCGACAGGCCGCCACCAGAGCCTTGGGCAGCAGGCCTTCGTCATCCATGGCCAGGCCGTGCAGACGGCGCTGACCGTGGCCCGCGGCGGCCTTGAGGCCCGGATACACCAGGGCTTCGCACCCCACCTCCTCCTGGTCCGGGAAGAGGCTAAGGGCCGTGTCCATGGCATGCTGGGCGCCCGCACATACCAGGATTCCCTCGGGGTCCGTGGCCACCCCCCGCCGACGGATCCAGGCCGCGGCCGCCTCCCGGTGGAGCTGCGTCTCCGTGGGGCCCGGGTAATGGAGAAGGCGGGCTGCGTCCCCAGGACTCAAGCCCCCCAGGGCCTCCACCAGATCCGTGTCCCGCAGTCCCAAGGGGGGCATGTTGAGGGAGAGGTCGATGAGGCCCCCCTCCGGCCGATGCTGGAGGGCAAAGAGGGCCGCCTCGGAGGCCACCCCCAGCACGTAGGTGCCCCGACCCACCTCCCCCGCCACCAGTCGCCGTCGGGCCGCCTCGCGGTAAGCTCGGGTCACCGTGCTGACGTTCACCCCCAGGAGGTCCGCCAGCATGCGGTGGGTGGGCAGGCTGTCCCCCGGGCGCAGGTTCCCCCGGCGGACCCCCTCCGCCAGTGCCTCCACGATGGTGAGGTAGGCGGGCTGCGTCGAGGCGGCCAGGTCGGGAACCCAGGTGCTCATGGAATTGATTCTAGGCCTCTGCATTTCATTCTTCTGGAGCAAAGCGCCGATGGATCGAACATGCGACCCCACTCCCTGGGCGTGCTCCTGTCCTGCATGCTGTCCTTGGCACTCCTGGGCCAGGGATCGGGACGTTTCACCTTCCGGAGTTACCTCTCCCACCAAGGGCTGAGCAACCTGGAAGTCCTGTCCCTGGCCCAGGATGGCCTGGGCTACGTCTGGGTGGGCACTTCCAACGGCGCCTTCCGGTACGACGGCCAGCGGTTCCAGGGCTTCGACACATCCCAGGGGCTCCCTTCCAGCGCCATCAACAAGCTCATGACCCTGAAGGACGGCCGTATCCTGGCGGGAACCCTCCGGGGGCTCGCGGTCTTCCAGGGGGATCGATTCCAGGTCCTGACGAGCGTCCCCATGACCTCCGTCAATGGGCTGACCCAGGTGGGGGATCGGGTTCTGGTGGCCACGGAGCAGGGTCCCTTCGAAGCCCAGGGCGACCTGGTTTTCCGCCCCCTTCCGGATTGGATCGGGGGCCCCTGCAGCACCATCGCCGCCGATGCCCTGGGGGGTCTCTGGGTGTCCCAGCAACGGCGCCTTTTCCTCCACAGGGGCACCTGGACCGAGCTGGACACCCAGGTGCTGGACGAAAATATCGATGTCCTGGCGGTGGACTTCATGGGTTGTCTCTGGCTGCGGACGGCCCGCACCCTTTGGTGCATCCGGTCCGGCAGCAAGGCCCTAGAGGCCCAGCGCAACCTCCTGCCGGACAAGAATTCCACCAAATACCTGGAGCTGGACCGGGATGGGCGGGTCTGGTTCCACTCCGACAAGGGCATCATGCGCAATGGTCCCCAGGGATGGAGCCTGGTGGTGCCCAGCCGCTGGTTGCCCACCACCTGGGCCAGCACCGTGCTCATCGATCGGGAAGGCTCACTCTGGGTCGGGAGCGCCGGGGTCTATCGTCTGCGGGGCCGGGGGGTCTGGGAGAGCCACGGCCCCGAGCAGGGACTCCCCAGCGATGTGATATGGGATCTGCGGCGGGATCGCCAGGGACGCTTCTGGGTGGGCACCAACCGGGGCCTGGCCCTGGGGACCCCCAAGGGCTGGGAGGTGATCCCGGGCACCCAGGACCTTTCGGTGCGAGCCCTGGCGGAGGGCCCCGATGGCTGCATCTGGCTGGGCACCTCCCCCAGGGCCGAGGTGCTGCGCTGGGTCGGCCGCATCGC
>CAZPUI010000079.1:0-13172 GCA_964589695.1 uncultured Solibacteraceae bacterium
GCGCCACTCAGCACGCGGACATCACCCACACCCCCTGCCTGGTGGCGGACCATCTCCAGACCAAGGCACTCGTGAACTTCCTGCTCCTGGACGAGCCCAGCTCCGCCCTCATCTTCACCAAGATGAAGCAGCAGACAGAAACGGTCGCCGAGGCTCTGCGCGACGCCGGCCTGGCGGCGGACTACCTCCACGGCGACCTCAACCAGGGCGCCCGGAACCGCATCATGACGAGCTTCAAGGAGGGCAAGTTGCGCTACCTGGTGGCCACCGACGTCGCCGCCCGCGGCATCGATGTGGAGAACATGCCCTTGGTGGTGCACATGGGGATCCCCACCCAGTTCGAGAACTACATCCACCGCTCGGGCCGCACGGGCCGCGCCGGAGCCAAGGGCACCTCCCTGGCCCTGGTGAACTTCAAGGAGAGCCGCATCCTGCTGGCCTGGGCCCGCCGGGGTGGTCTGGAGCTGGAGTGGCGCCCCGCCCCCACCCGGGCCGAAATCCGCGAGGCCCGCGCCAAACGCCTGGTGGAGAAGGTGGGTGCCCAGGAGGCTCCGAACTTCCTGGACCTGGCCAAGGAGATGCTGAGCGTGCGCCAGGCGGCCCCCCTGGTGGCGGCCCTCCTCTCCCTCATCGAGGATGAGGCCCATGCAGGGTTCGAGATCCCCGATCCCCCCAAGCGGGCGCCCCGGAAAGAAGGGGATGGCTTCCGCCCCAAGGGCGACTTCCCGCCCCGGAAGGCCCCGGAGGGCGCCCGACCCACCAAGCCCCGGGAATTCGCCCCCCGCAAGACCTCCGAAGAAACCCGTCCCCGGAAGCCCTGGGAGGACAAGCCCAAGCCCGAAGGGACCTGGAAGCGCAAGGAGGATCGCGGCCCCGCGAAGCCCTTTGCCAAGAAGCCCTTCAAGAAGAAGGTGTAGGTTCCCCCAGGGGAAGGGTCAGGCGTCCACCCAGAAGGTGGGCGCAGCCTGCCCATGGAATGCGGGCGGCCTCCTCGTACCGTCCCTGCTCCAGTCGAAGCAGGACCCCATTTCGCTCATCCAGGTTCACCAGCAGATACTCCGGAATGCCTGCCCGCTCGTAGGTCCAGCGCTTGGTGGTCCAGTCTTTCTGGGCCGTGCTGGGGCTCAGGATCTCCACCACCAGGTCCGGGGGGCCCTCGATGCCGCGGGCGGATTTTTTGGCCGGGTCGCAGACCACCATGAGGTCAGGCTCCAGCACGGTTTCAAGCTCGGGGAGGAAAAGGCCGCAGGGGGCGGCGAAGACTTCGCAGTCGCCCCCACCGGTCTTTCGTTTCAGCTCCTCAAGGCCCAGGGTGAGGGCCACATGGAGACGGCCGCTGGTGCGCTGGTGGGCGAGGCTTGGGGGGGCCATGGCGTAAGCCACGCCTTCGATCAATTCCCAGCGCCCCTCCCAGGTCTTCCAGTCCTCCAGGGTATACCCCGGGTGCTTGGGTTGGGGCAGGTTCATGGCATACGCTCCGACATCAGCATAGCCCCGGGCCCCGGCTCGGGAAGGGCATGGTTGGTCTCACCCTTCGCCGAGAATCCCTTGACTGAAAGGTCAGGCACAGTGACAGGAGGCGGTATCAAGCACGAAGACCTCCGTACGCTCGGATTCGCCGGGATTGTCGGACACGACCTGCAGGTGACGACGCAGGTGGCGAAGCGGCCCTGGAGCCCGAGTTCATCCTCCAGGACCCTGGGCTCATCGGCCACCAGGAAGTAGCTTGCACGGACCCGGGAGAAGACTCCGTGTGCGTCCGCGAGGAGGGCGCCTACGCTCGGGTAAAACGCCAGGAGGCGGGTCATGACGCCCCGTTGGCCCGGCTGGTCGGTCCTGAGCGCCATCCTCCCGCTTTGAGCCAAGGCTCATCGCTGTAGCAGAGAGAGTAGGGTTCCGCGAATTGGCGCTTACCAACACCTGGGTGTGCCCCCATGGAGACTCGGGACGCCTGAACAGCGCGACTCGTGGGGCGGCTTTGGGGCTGATATTGAGACTCTGAAGACCATCCCTTGGTAACCGGCGCACCGATGCAAATATCATCGAGGGCTGCGGGGAGTTGTTAGGGTCAGGAGATGTTTCAGGATTTGTTTGCAATATAAAAAATTAAAAAATTCGATCGACCGGCCAAATTTTTCGGAGGCATCTGGAGCGTGGTTTTGTGATAGTGTTTATACGTAAGGATAGAAATGATAGGCCATGACTTAAATCAGTGTTGGAGCTTTTTTGGGTTGCGAAGACGGATAATGAAATTTCTAAATATTAAATAATCAATTTTTTTTTCTTGACTGCGTGGTGGTCGGAAATTAATATTTTCGAAACCAAGCCTCATCGTAGGGGCGCATTTCTGGAGGACAAAATGATTGAATGTATTTTAACTGCAGGATTATCGGTGCTTTCTGTTGCTTCAAAAATTGATGATTCTGGTGGTGCATTCGGAGGCGGTTATCCGGCATGGATTTGTCTGAATATTGATGGTTATCATTGTTCGGTGAACGGAGCATACGAAAAAACAATAAAGTATTTTTGGGAGGCAGATGAATGGATTGAAAATCGAATTCGGGAAGGGAAACAACCCTACACTGGGACGGGTCAACCAGTTTATTGGTATGGCGCCGTACAAAGCTGTAATCTCCCATTCTGATTCTAGTGCTCGACAATTTATTCTTATTTCACATCAAGTTCTTGGTTATGTTTTAGGCTGCATACATTATCTGTGAGAGATTATGAAACAAGGTGGGCTGTTGCTTTCATGTTGGATGCTGGTGGGTGCCCTTTCCCTGGTTGCCCAGGAGGGCGTCTCCTTTCGACCTCGATTCCTGCAGCACTGGATCGGCCCCACGGAATTGATTGAATATTCCATGCCCACGGGCAGTGATAGCAAATTGACAATGACTCGAATCAAGAAGGGGGGAAAGGCGCTGGAACTGTCGCTCCCCCCACCTACCCTTCCCAAGGACTCCGAGGGAGAAGTCGGACCTTTTAACTTCTTTCGGGTCTGGTTCGATGGTCATGCTTTGGTGGCCCACTACAAGTACAAGGAAGCAGGCCGAAGCGCGACCGGGGCCCCCACCTTGCATTTGAAACACAAGTTCATACGCTTCGATGTCCAAGCGGGGGACTGGGATTTTACGAACACCCAGCAAGCCTCCGAGATCAACAGCTTCCGGTTTCTTTCAGAGAACCGGTTGGTGGTGGTGGACCGCCCCCGGCGCCAGGCCTCGGGCACCTGGTTACCCATGTTTGAAGTGTTTCGGGCCAATGAGAAGGGCGATTTCTTGAGCGCCTCCATCCCGGATACGGGCCTCAGCGATTCCTTGGCGCGGGCCGTCCGAGATTCTGATCCGCCGTTTATGCGAGGTCTTCCCTACAAGCTGCGACCCATTGCGATGGCCAAGGCAACCGTGCTGTACACCGATGAGGGGCTTTTCTGGTGCTTTGCTCCTGAAGGTCGCATGAAGCGCATGGTTCGGCTATACAGGCACCATGATGATGATTTCCTGAAAACCCAGCGCCTTTGGGAGGGGGCCGTCCTGGACGCCCAGCCCACCCCCGAGGGCAATGTCCTCATCTGTGCCGTGCATCCCGGTGCAGCCATGCGGGCGGAAGCCTTCCTGAATCAGCGCATCGGTGAAAAGGCGCGCACGGTCACGGAGCAGGCCAAGGTGGAACAAACCCTCCAGTCCTATGTCTTCGCTTCGGACGTGGGGTTGCAGTGGTTCTCCCTGGACCCGGAAACGGGAACCCTCTCGGAAACGGCTGCCCCGGCCGGATTGAAAAACACCCTGGCCTCCTATGCGGAATATGTGACCTACCTCTGGGCCTTCGGGCCCGATGGCAAGGTGCGCCCGCGTCCCTGGACGGCCGGTACTGCAGTCACCAAAGCTGCCCGCTGAAACGACTTGGGCGCAGCACTTGTCCGCAGTGGGATTGGGCAAGGTTGGTCCTCACCGGTTGTGGGGTGGTTCGGCACCTGTGCTCGAGGTGGCTGTAGGTTTAGGATCGCCACAATCTGTGGACCCCTCAAAGGATGACCGGGAAGGGCAGGCCTCACCCAATCCCCAGGGCCCTGCTCAGGTCCTCCATCCGTCGACGACTGACGGTGAGGGTGGCGGAGGGCAGGGCGATCTCCCCGTTTTCCCGCAGCTCCTGGATGGCCTGGAGGCGCACCAGGGCGTTGCGGTGGATTCGGAAGAAACCGTGCCCCCCCAGACGGGCCTCCCAGTGGTTCAGGGTGCCTTCCACCCGAAGGCGGCCCATGGCGGTGAGGGCCAGGCAGTCGCCGAGGTCCGCCACCAGGGCCTCCACGGCGCAGGGATCCAGCAGGCGCAGGGCCCCCTTGGCCCGGACGGGAATGCGCAGCCAGGCAGCCTGCTGGGTGTGGCCCGGGAAGAGCCGCGCGAGGGCCTGGGCCACATCCACCCGGTTCACGGGCTTCAGCAGGTAGTGGGCCGCGCCCAGGCGAAAGGCCTCCAGGGCGTGCTCGGGAAAGGCGGTGACGAAGACGAGGCGAGGCTGCGGGGCGGGCAGGATCCGGGCCAGGTCCACCCCGGACATGTCCGGCAGCTGGATGTCGAGGAAGACCGCATCCGGTCGCAGGCGGGCCGCCAGGTCCAGGGCCTCCAGGGCCAGGGTGGCTTCCCCCACCACCTCCACCCCGGGCAGCTCCCGCAGGTAGGCCGTGAGCAGGCGGCGGGAAGGCGCCTCGTCCTCCACCACCAGCAGCCGGATCAAGGCATCCTCAGCCGCAGCGTGGCGCGGTGGCCGCCCGTCCCCAGGGGCTCCAGGGTGAGATCCTCGGGCCGGGCCAGGCGCTGCCGAAGAATGGACAGGGACTG
Organism: uncultured Solibacteraceae bacterium; assembly: GCA_964589695.1. Lineage (GTDB taxonomy): Bacteria > Acidobacteriota > Holophagae > Holophagales > Holophagaceae > CAZPUI01. Next base: position 4,839 of record CAZPUI010000079.1, read on the forward strand.
CCCAGAGCCTTCCCTGGACGACGTGCGCCCCCACGTGGTGCCTGGGCCAAGCCCATCCACCACGCCGTCTGACACGGGGCTTCGGCCCGAACCGGAATCCTCCACCTCCAGGCTGAGTCCCTCCGGGGTCCTTCGTGCCTGGATGCGCACCTTGCCCCCCTCCGGTCGGGACCCCACCCCATGGACCACGGCGTTCTCCACCAGGACCTGCAAGGACAGGGGCGGCACGGGGAAGGCTTCCAGGTCCTCGGGGATATCCATGCTCACCTCCAGGCGGGCACCGAAACGGGCCTTCTCCAGGCCGAGGTAGGCCTCCACGAAGGCGAGTTCACGACCCAGGGGGATGGAGGTCTCCCGGGACAGCTCCAGGGCCTCCCGGAAGAGTCGGGCCATGCGGTCCGAGGTGGCCATGGCCTCCTGGGGGTCCTCCGGAATCAGCCCCTTTAGGGCCGACAGGGCGCTGAGGATGAAGTGCGGCGCAAGGCGAGCCTGCAGCGCCCGATCCCGTTGTCGCACCAGCTGACCTTCCACCTGGTTGTGCTTCCATTCCAGGAGGACCAGGACCGAGACGAGCAGGGGCAGGGCCACCAGGCAGTAGAGGTGCGGCGGAAGGTGCAGACCGCCGCTCAGGACACCGCTCAGGGCGGCCGCCACGCCGGCCATCAGCGCCGCCTTTTTTGCCTGCTCCCGGTTCAGGGTCTTCCAGCGCGCCTCGCCCAGGTCGGGCAGGGCCTCCAGGTCCCTGCCGTGGGCACGGAGCAGGGCCAGGCAGATCAGGTTGAACAGGGTCGCCACCCCGAGGAACAGGATCAGGCCCCCCGGAACCCCCAGGGGCAAGGCCTTCCGGACCCAGGGATCCATGGCCAGCAGGGCGGCAGCGATGGCCGCCATCAGGAGGTTGAGGGGCAGGAGGGTGCGAAGGAAGAAGGCCCGGGGCGGAGTGCCGTCGGTGGGGGACTGGGGCGGATGGGAGGAGGTCATGGGGTGCTCCAGGATAGACCCAGTGACCGGGCTTGTCCCGGACGCTGGGTGGGGCGCGGGAGGGGGACGCCGCGCGGCCGCAGGGCGCGGGCGGTCTCCTTCATTCTTGGCGGTGCGGACCGTGCCGCAGCCCCACCATGTGCGTCCCGCCGAAGCCGAGGTAGGGGCTCCGGGATGAATGGCCTTGGGAGGCATTTGAACGGCACCAGGGTCGGATCAGCGGTCTCTGAATTGATCTTCCACACTGCCTTGAGGCTAGGCCGGAATGTTCGAGTTTATGCTGAATGCATACTGGGAAGGGACCTCAAGATTCAGGCGCCCGGCAGTCCTGGTTTAGGTGTTAAATCTTCTTTGGGTAAACCAGCAGGGAGTGTTTGTGTTTGACATGTTTTCGGCTTGCGACGCAATGGTTTCAAATGATAATTCATTATTGTGCACGCAATTCCGAAAACCACAAAGGGTGCTGAGATTTTTCTTAAGTGTCCTGATTACATCTGTTCTATCTGGACAGGTTGTTACACAATCAACCACTGGCGACGGCCATTCGCTGCATCCCCTACTTCCATGCCTTTTCTCCACACGTGCCACGACTGAGATGGGATCAAGTCTGGTGCTATTGGATCAATCGGGCCAGGAAACAGTGGTGGATTCCGACCCCAGGACATCTAAGGGATCGGGCGTTTTTATTGCTGGTGTCCCCCATGCGACCCATTATGGACCATTTTCGATGACCGCTGACGCATCGAAGGTTATTTTTATTAAAAGTGAAAAACCAGAATTGTCCTGGGGGACAGTTAAAAAGGACATCGAGGGTGTTTATGTATGGAATAATAAATCGCGCAAGATTGAGGTGTCGTGGGACCGAAAACAGCTCGAAAAATTGTTGGTTGCAGATGATAAAAATGACTTAATCGTGGCTTTAATGGGTGAAATAAAAAATGTTCTTTCCTATGGTGGCAGCTCCTATTTATTTCATCTAGGAAATGAGGTGTTTCTTTGGATTCAAAATAAATATATTTTTCGTATCGATTTAGCATCTAACAGTATCAAGCCTTTGGTTAGGCAAGATTTAATGCCATCGGATGGTATATTTTATGCTTGGCAAGTGAGTGATGGATCTATTCGGATATTTCAGGGTCAAGGTGTCCATAATATTTCTCCCAATGGAAGAATAGAATCAGAATGGTTTTCCGCCGATAAAAGTATTGCATGGTCAAACGATGTGGTTGTTTATTGGGAAAAAAAAGGGCTGACTCCTGTTGTCTTTGATTCCATGGGTAAGGTCATAATAAAAAAATACATTCAGCTTGAGCAGGACCGTTTTTTTGTGAGTCATAGCGGACATTTTGGATATTCCTTGCAATATAAAATATTTTCAAAAACATGTAATTTAAAAAAGCTTGATTTCAATGGAAATCTTAAATGGTCAATGAAGCTTGAGGATATTGATCCTAGACTGGGCGGGGGAGATCCAGTTCTTGACCATTTTGACGGTGAAAAAGTTTTATCATTGTTTGTAGGCGTTCCGAATGCAGAAATGGATGACACTGAATATTATTTGCTGTCAATTGATTCTGAATCGGGCAAGCTTCTAAAATACGAGAAACGCATTTCCAGGTCAAAATTTGAATTGTTTGGATCCGAAGAGGATGATCAATTCTATTGTCCGACCGGTCTTGATAAAAATGCCTCCATGATTTATTGCAAAGGTGGATGGCTATGTTGGATTCCTTCGCAGGGAAAAATCAGGAAAGTCAATATCCCACAAGCATGGGAAGGGATCTCTCGGCCGCTAGGTTCGTTATTGTTGGACCGCGGGTATGGTACCATTGCGTTTGTCGATGAAAATGCAGTGATTAGGCCATTGGCTCGAAGGGCATTGGCAGACGCTCTTGTTGTAGTTCATGAAGGGAGGGTAATCCCAATTCCGACTTGGCTGAACTCTGGAACCGGAACTGGGACCTATGGCTTTGGAGCTGGAGTGGCTCTTGGAAGTGGCGGAGTTGGTTTGGGGATTGGAGGGGGAAAACCGCAATTCCACCTTATCCCCCATTCAAAATCACTTAATGCTTACTCCAAAGAACTCACTCCATGGGCTGCTCGGTTTGCTAGGCCCTCTCCGGTTACATTGTCAAGCCTTCCCAAATCAATGGAAGAAAAACGTCCGTGAGAAATTTTGAATTTGTTAATAGTATTGGAATGTGTGTAATTTCGTTTTTGTGATAGCGAGATCACGAGGGATCATTTCAGCATATTGGGCTGATACTGCTGGAGGTGCGTTGGAGCGATCTAGCTGTAAGTGCCCGCAGCTCCGTTTCACTTCATCCGCTTGAGGTCCTGCTGGATCAAGGTGTCCTCCGGGGCCTGGCGGGCGGCAGTCTGGAGTTCCGCCAGGGCCTCAGCCTTCCGGCCCAGCTTTTCAAGCACCAGGGCCAGTCGCCAACGGGCGCGGGCATGGCTTGGAGCCCCGGCTTCGGGTTCCTGGGTCAGGTAGGCCTTGAAGAGACGTTCCGCGCGCGGGAGGTCCATGCCCTTGAGCAGGAGGGCCCGGGCTGCGGCGTAGGCCGGGTAGGGGTTCTCGGGCAGGGAGACCTCCGCTTGGCGCAGCACGGCCTCCAAGTCTTGGAGCAGGCCCAGTTCCACACAGGCCCTCGCCAGGGCGGTGTGCCCGTCCACCCAGCGGGGTTCGAGGCGCACGGCCTCCCGGGCATGCACCAGGGCCTCCTGGGTTCGGGATGCCTGCAGCAGGTGCTGGGCCAGGCCTGAGTGGGCCTGGGGGCTGCGGGGATTGGCCGCCAGGGCCTTTCGGTAGCCCGCCTCGACCTTCGGGGCGTCGGAGCGATGGGAGGGCAGGGTGAGCTCGCAGAGGGCCGCCTGGGCCGGGTCCACCGAGGTCAGGACCCTCAGCCACGCTTCGGACTGCTTCGGATCCCCCCCGGCGATGCCCGGGGCCTCGGCGTGGAAGCCCACCAGGTGCTGGAGCGCCGGGATGCAGCGCGGATCCAGGGCCAGGGCGGCCTCGCAGGCCTTCCGGCCCTCGGAGCAAAGGGCGAGCTTCTTGAAGGGGTTGGAGGTGGCCCCGATGAGCCGCATGGTCGCCATGCCCAGCGCACACTGGGCCTCCATGCATCCGGGTTTCAGGGCCACGGCCTGGCGGGCCAGCGTCTGGGCCTCCTCTGCACGGCCCCAGGCCAGGGTGAGCCGGGACTTCCAGGCCAGGAGCTCCGGCTCCTGGGGCTTGGCCGCCAGGGCGCTGTCCACCTGCCCCCGGAGCAGCTTCCAACGCCCCAGGTCCCGCAGGGAGACCCAGGCGGGTGTGGCGGCGTGAAGCGCACAGGACACAAGGATCAACAAGTGCAGCGCGGATGGGTACATGGAACCTCCAGCCCGCAGGGAATGCGGTTCCTCCACCCTGGGGCCTCCGGGCCGCCTGGGCTGGGGCATCTGAACGAACTGGGGCAGGCAGCCTCCCCAAGGGGGTAGAGAAACCACCAATGGATCCCGGTCGAGAAACCGATGGCCCGCCCCACGCATACCTTGACCATGTGGGTTCCCCCTGTCCTCGACCGACAGGGTCCTCGGGAGGTGGCGGAATGATGGGAACGCGCGGAATGGGGATCGCCCTGGGCATGGTGGCCGTGCTTTCGGCCCAGGGGGTCGACGTCGTGGACCTGGGGACGATCCAGGTTCCCCAGCCGTGGGAAAAGGAGGGGCAGCAGAACGGCGCGGGGACCCACCACGTCACCCTGTTCCGGGAGCGCCTGGGAGTGGCCTGGAAGAAACGGGAGGGAGGCGTCCGGGGCACGTACCTGGACACCACGGTCCGACCCCTGGGCAAGGGCGAGGATGGGACCCGTCTCGGAACCCGCATGGTGCACGAGCAGGGCCAATCCTGGCTGGAGATCCGGGCGGTCCACCAGGGTCGGGTATTCACCGCGCGCCTGCGCTGTGTGGAGCAGGTGGCGGACGCGCCCTTTGTGGGGAACCTGGCTCCCGTGGTGCAGCGGGAGGTGGCCCTCCTCCGGAAGGTCCACGAGCTGGTGCGCACCCACGGTCCGGCCATCTGGCCGGGGTGGACGGGCTGCGAGGGCGCGGACCTGCGGGTGCAGTTCCCCTCGGGTCTCAAGGTGCTGCTGACGGCCCAGGCTCCCGTCTGGAAGCCTTTCGAACGCACGGCCCTGGCATTGATCGAAGGGAAGGCACTCTACCTGGATCGCTCCGGTGCGGAGGCTGGGCCGGTGGGTGCCCTGGGGGGGATGCGTGGAGAGACGGATTCCATCGGCGTGCAGGCCTGGCTGCAGGCCGCGGGGCCGGGCGCTTCCCCGGCAGACCTCCGGAACGCGGAGGTCGTGCGCCTGATGACCTATGTCCACGAGGTCTTCCATCACCACCAGCGAAGGGTGCAGGCGAAAGCGTCGGATTCCGGGACACCTCCCCTGGAAAGCCCCCGCCGGGGCACCGAACGGTCCAAGGCCTTCCTGAGCGAGGAGGTCCGCGCCCTCCTGGCGGCGGACCGAGAGCGTGACCCGGCCAAGGCGTTGCACCACGTTCAGAGGGCCTTGGTCGCTCGGGAACTGAAGCAGGAGGCCTGGCCGGGGGAGGGGCGCCGTCAGGATGAATGGCTGACCACCTACGAAGGCTCTGCAACGTTCGCCGCCATCCGCATGGCCGAGCGGCTCCATTCCGCCGGCAAGGAAGCCCTGGGGGAAGGCTTCGAGGGCCTGTATCCCCATCTGGAGAAATACCTGGAGGCAGAACGCGTCTCCCGGCTCGAAGGGGACCTGGGTCTGCATGAGCAGGCCTATGGGGTGGGAGCACGCTGGTTCGCGTGTCTGGATCGTTTCTCGCCTGGATCCAAAACCGGTGTCTTCGGGGCCGAAAAACGCCTGGAGGCGGCGCTTGGCGTCATGGTCCACTTGGATGTCGCCACCCGGGAACGCCTCCGGAAGGAGATCCTCGAGGCCGTGGCCACCCGGCTCCGGGCCGCCGAGGTTGCCACCGTCGGGAAAGCTCAGGAAGGCACGGAGGTTCGGACCTTCCAGACCGTGGCGAAGGCCTTCGCCCAGCAGAAGGGTTTGCAGTTTCTGGTCTACCTGCTCAAGGCCGGGGAGGGACAGGTGATTGTTCCCAATGCGGAAATCCTGCAGTCGGGTTCCACCCGGCTCTTCCCCAAGGGCATCCGCCGCTATGCCTGGAAGGGCTTTCTGTTGAGCACCGAGGATCAGATCGTCATGGTCAACGGCTACCCCACCATCAGCTGGATCGATACCCAGGTCCAGCCCGGAGCCCGCGGCTACGAGCTGACCTATGGTTCCAAGGACGGCGAGGTCTACCGGGACGTCACGGTCAAGGGGCGCGGGTTCACCCTGCGCGCCAAGGCCCTGCGCATCCCCGAGACCGATGAAGTGGCCGCGTTCTATGTCATGGAATGAAGCTGGAGAACGGAGCGAACCCGGCCAGTGGCCGCGCTGATGTCGCCTTCAGCCCTTGAGGGAACAGACCCCCCAACAGAGTCCAACCCCAAGCCCCGAAGGGGCGCCCTCTTCAGGAACGTGCCTGCAATCCCTTGCCGCCCTCCATTCCCGCCCGGCACGTTCCTGAAAACGCATGCGGATGCAGCAGCAGCAAAGGAGTAGCATGGCATGGATATGGGCCACTATTCCAGTCTTGTAATGGCAACCTCCGGGGCCTAATCTCTCCAGAAGGCCCGGTGCGCCCTCGGGGAACCCCAGGCCTGTATGCAGAATTCGCCGCTCGGTTGCATGCCGATGCGGCGATTTTTTTGGAGGTAGGTATGCGGGCACACCTGATCCTGAAGGATGGAACGGTGTTCCGGGGGCGTGCGCCGCTGGGGTTCGGAGGCAGTGGGGAGGCGGTGTTCACCACGTCCATGACGGGCTACCAGGAGATCCTCACGGATCCCAGCTTTGCGGGGCAGATGGTCACCATGACCTTCCCGGAACAGGGGATCTACGGCGTCCACGCGGACCTGGTGGAGTCCCATAGGCCCTGGGCCACGGCCCTGTTGTGCCGCCGGCTCACGGGCGTGCCCGACCACACCTTCGCCGAAGGGGACCTGGGCTCCTGGCTCCGGCGCCACCGGGTGCCCATCATGACGGACCTGGACACCCGGGCCCTCACCCTGCACCTGCGGGACCAGGGGGCCCAGCCCGGGCTCATCTGGACCGAACAGGACGGCGGCCTGGGCCTGGGGGTCCACCAGGCCCGGGCCCTGCCGGACATGGCGGGCCAGGCCCTCTGCGGCAAGGTTAGCTGTCGGGACCGCCACGAGCTCCCCCACCCCGAGGCGCGGTTCCGGGTGGCGGTGCTGGACGGGGGCATCAAGGCCTCCATCCTCAAGCAGCTCCATGCCGCGGGGCTGGCCCTGGAGGTCTTTCCCTGGGACACCCCGGCTTCGGAACTCTGCGCCGACCGTTTCCACGGCATCTTCCTGAGCAACGGCCCCGGGGACCCCGCCGCCCTGCCGGGCATGCAGGCGGAGGTGGCGGCCTGCCTGGGCCGGAAACCCATCTTCGGCATCTGTCTGGGCCACCAGCTCCTGACCCATGCCTTCGGGGGCACCACCTTCAAGCTCAAATTCGGCCACCGGGGCGCCAACCAGCCCGTGCACAACCTGCTCACGGGTCGGGTGGAGATCACCGCCCAGAACCACGGTTTCGCCAGTGACGAGGCCAGCCTGCCCCCCGAGGTGGAGGTCACCCACCGCCACCTGAGCGATGACACCGTGGAGGGCCTGCGCCACCGCACCATGCCCATCTTCAGCCTCCAGCACCACCCCGAGGCCAGCCCAGGACCCCACGACGCCCACCCCGCCTTCCAGCGGTTCGTGGAGATGTTGGAGGCTCGGGCGTGAAAAGCGAAAGGATGAAACACGGAGCACACGGAGGACACGGAGGAAAGCACGGAGGACTGACGTCAGGCGAAAGCGATTGCCCGGGCCCGCAGCACAGAGCACCTAGGGTTGTCCTGGCAAGTCGGCCCCACGCTTCCTGGCCCGCTGGCTCACGCGGGGTGTGCGGCAAAGCCGCAGGCCTGGAAGCCGGGTTTCTGAATACCCCTATCTTTTCTCCGTGTCCTCCGTGTTCTCCGTGTTTAACCCGCTCTTCGGTTGTGGTCGGAAACCGCGCCGAGGTTAGCCCGTTATTCGCCCAGACCCACGTTTTCGATCGCTCCATCCGAGGTCCTCATGCCTAAGCGTTCTGATATCTCCTCGGTCCTGGTCCTCGGGTCCGGCCCCATCCAGATCGGGCAGGCCTGCGAGTTCGACTACTCCGGCACCCAGGCCTGCAAGGCCCTGCGCGACGAGGGTTACAAGGTCATCCTGGTCAACTC
>CAZPUI010000080.1:0-13135 GCA_964589695.1 uncultured Solibacteraceae bacterium
CTCCAAACCCATGACCCTGAACCGGTGGGGTTCATTCAGCGGCACATCCACAGGACCAGGAACCGAGAGCGTGCCGGTGGAAAGGCTCATGGCAGGCCCAGGCGCCCGTTGGGTTGGGGTCCTGTGAGCCTCTCCTTCCTGGTGCGTGAGGAGATCCACCGCGGGAAGTACCGGCAGAGCAAGTCCTGTAGAAGCACGATGGGGCGCCAGTTCCAGAGCCACACCGCGCCAGTCTTCCTCGGATTCCTGGCGCACGGAGGCCAGAAGCACCAGCTCCAGCTGGGTTCGGTCGGCACTCAGGCGTGCCTCGTAGGCCGGATTCCAGGAGGCCTTGGCGGTGCGGTAGGTGAGTTCCAGTTCGACCTTGCCTGGACTGTTCAGCTCCAGGTCGGCCACGAGCTTGACGGGGCGATGGTTGGACTGGGATTCCAGATCCTGAAGCGCCGACTCCAGTGCTCGCTGTTGACCGGTCAGGTGGTTCTGCGCATCCTCCAGGCGGGCACCCTCCCGGGACAACTCGACCAGACGGGTTTCCATCGCCGCCGCCAGATCCTCCAGGATCCGGGGCCGCAATCCTTCCCTTCCAAGGTTTCTGCAGAGTTCCTGTTTCTGGGCCTCCCAGAGGGATGTGAAGAGATTCACGGCCTGGGTGTGGCTCTGCGCACGCAGGGCATGGCGATCCAGGGCCTGCTGCACCTGGGCCAGCTCGGCCTTTTTCTTGCGCCACTCGGGGCGATCGAGAAAGGCACCTTTGAGGGTGTGGAGGCTCACCTCCCCCAGACGGGTGCCGACGGGCCCCCGGGCGGTGAGACGAACCTCGTCCAGGCGGAGCCCCGCGGGGAGCCCCGCGAGCTGGAGGCGATGGCTGCCTGGGCCCAGGGAAGGCAGGCTGGCCACCCGGGTGATCCAGGCCTCATCCGGATGGAGGCGCACCCTCCGAATGGGGGGTTCCAGGGGTGGGTGGGGCTGCTGGGCCCAGGCCACGGCCAAGGCCGCAAAGGGCATTGCAAAGACACGCATGGGGGACTCCGCTGGGGCTTCAGTGCTTCCCAAGCATGGGTCACCCGTTCGAAGCGTGTTGTAACACCTGCGTAACAGCCGGGCCTCCACGCTGACGGGAAGCTTCGGAAAGTCGAAGGCGACCGGAGCGCTGGTGGCCATCCAGGTCCCGCGGCCACCCCGGCCGCCGTCCTTGCTGCATTGGGCTTCTCCCCGCCCCAAGGCCCCGCGGTTGCTTCGAAGTGCTTGCCAGAATCAGGCCTTGCCAGCCATGCCCCCCGCTGGAAGGGCGCAATAAAGTAACGATGCGCCGCGAGCGTGTTCAAACGAACAACCCCGAAGCAGTCCATCGCTCCGGGGTTGGTGTTGGCTTTGCTGAGTTCAGGGCGGCTTCTTCCCACTTCACGGCGGGCGCATCTCCCGCCGCCCGGAGTCCCGTTAGTTCGTCGTCAGGCTGACCTTGTCCACCAGGAAGTTGGTGGCCAGGGTGGCGTCTTCCACCATCTTGAAGTTCACCCGGATGGTCTGGCCCTTGTAGCTGCTGACGTTGAAGGTCCGCAGCTGGTATCCCGTGGCGGAATTGACGTTGCTGTAGGTGGCCAGGGTTCCAAGGACGGTGCCCGAGCCATTGAGCACCTGGACGGCCAGGGTGTCATAGACCTTGGCTTGGGTCTCCTTGGTGTCGATGTGGAGGTAGAAGCTCAGGGTGGCGCTGGTGGCCGTGCTGGGAATGCTCACGGTCTGGTACAGCGTCTCCGTGCTGGACTTGCCATTGCCCGCCAGGAAGGCTGAGTTCACCCCCTCGTAGGCCGGCTGCAGGTAGGGAGAGGCCGACCAGTTGCCGATGGCACCCGTGGTGCCCGCCCAATTGGCGGTGCCGGATTCAAAGCCGCCATTGAGAATCAGTTCGCCCCCGGGGGTGGTGACGGTGAGGGTGGCTTCGGAGCTGGTGACCGTGGCGGGCGTGGTGGCGCTATCCCGAACCGTAGCCTTGTACTTGGCGCCATTGTCCGCACTGGCCGCGGTGAAGGCGTAGGTGGCGCTGGTGGCGCCGGAAATGGCGGTGCCATTCTTGTACCACTGGTAGGTGTAGGGCGCCGTCCCACCGGAGGCCGCCACGGTGAAGCTCACCGAAGAACCGCTCGCCACGGTCTGGCTGGCGGGCTGGGTGCTGATGGCCAGGGTGCTGGGGGTGTTCACCGTAAGGGTGGCGGCATTGCTGGTCACGGTGCCCGCGGTGTTGCTCACGGTCACGGTGAAGGAGGCCCCGTTGTCCGTGCTGGTGGTGGCCGGGGTCGTGTAGCTTGCGGAAGTGGCGCCCGAAACGGCGGTGCCGTTCTTCTTCCACTGGTAGGTCAAGGGGGCGGTTCCCGTGGCCGTCACGGTGAAGGTGGCCGTGGCACCGGCGTTCACCGTCTGGTTCTGGGGATGGCCCGTGATGCTGGGGGCGGTGGCGACATCCTCACCCTGGAGCTCCCAGAAACCGCGCCCAAAGGTGGCGACCCGGACCTTGCTGGCGTCCGGGGCGACCCAGACATCGGTCACGTTCACCAGGGGCAGGCCCGAACCCCAGCGGGACCATGAGGCGCCCCCATCGGCGGACCGGTACAGACCCAGGTGGGTGCCGGCGTAGACCACATTGCGGTCCGTGGGATCCACCACCGCCAGGTTCACGGGAATGCCCGCAGGAAGGCCCGTGCCCAGCTCGGTCCAGGCGCCCCCAAAGTTGGTGGACTTCCACACATGGGTCTTGGTGGCGTCGGGCACCACGGAAGTGACATAGACCACGTTGTGGTCGGTGGGGTCGAAGGCCACGGAGCTGATGTAGCTGCCGTTGTTGGGCAGGGCCGCCGCCTGGGTCCAGTTGCTGCCCCCGTTGGACGTGAGGAAGACGCGACCGCTGTTGGCGGCGATGCCCACGACATTGCCATTGCTCTTGGCGGCGGAGACATTGCGGATCACGAAGCTGGTGGTGGGCAGCCCGGTGGTGCCCATGGCCGTCCAGGAGCCCGCAAAATTCGTGGACTTGTACACCTTGGTGTTGACGAAGGTATAGACCGTGTTCCCCGTGGCGTCCGCAGGCCCCAGGGCAATGCGGGTGATGAAGGGGGCGCTGCTGGTGTTGTTGGATTCCGTGATGCCCGAAGAGGCCGAGGTGAAGGTAGTGCCGCCGTTGGTGCTCTTCTGGATGCGGGTGTAGTAGAGGGAGCCCAGCATGGTGCTGCCGTTGCTGGGGTGCATGACGCTGCCGAAGCCGTCCCCACCGATGTACTGGTTGTACACCGTGGTGGAGCCGCTGCGCACCCGGGTGCCATTGTCCTGGAAGCCGCCAATGACCGCGGAGGGGGCCGCCAGGGACGAACCGATGCTGTAGATGAGGTGGTTGGTGATGCCGATGTTCAGGGTGTCGGACCAGGTGCTGCCCCCATCCGTGGACTTGAAGATGCCCCCGTCGGAACCCACGTAGATGGCCCCGTTCGAATCCTGGGCCGCGCAGTGCATGTCGGCGTGGACGTAGGGCAGGCCGTTCTGGGCGAGCCAGTCACTCTTCTTCGTCCAGGCATTGCCGCCGTTGGTGCTCTTGGCCACGTAGAGCTGGCCGCCGAAGTAGACCGTGTCCGCGCTGGTGCGGTCCACCAGGATCATGTGGTTGTAGAAGCCCTGGCCCCCCAGGATGTCGGAAATGGCCGTGGTGGTCAGGCTGGTCCAGGTGGCCCCTCCATCCACGCTCTTGTAGGCCTTGTCCAGGTTGTTGTCGCTCTTGGAGGCCATGGCGTAGAGGATGGCGCGGTTGGAGGGCGCCGAGGCCACGGAGATGCGGGTGGAGGTGGTGGCGATGCCCGTGGTGGCGACCCAGGTGGCCCCACTGTCTGTGGAGCGCAGGATCTTGCCGGCGGTGGCTCCGGTGCTGTTGGCAGGGTCCGTTTCGGCGGTGAGGACGAAGGAGGTGCCCCCGGCCCAGGCCAGATCCCAGCACTTGTAGGTGGCGGGAATGGAGGCCACGGCAGCATAGGTGGCTCCGCCATCCGTGGAGCGGAAGAGGCCCGCGTTGGTGGTCACCAGTACGATCTGGCTGTTCTGGGGGTGAACCACGATGTTTTGGATGGTGCGGGAGGTGCCCAGGGTCTTCACGGCACCCCAGGTGGTCCCGCCATCCGTGGATTTCAGGATGCCGATACCCGTGCCATCGAAGGGATCTCCCAATCCCAGGTACAGGATCTGGCTGTTGGCGGGGTCCATGGCCAGGTAGCCGGAACTGAGGCTGCCCAGGGTGTCCGAGAGGGGCGTCCAGGTGGTGCCACCATTGGTGGTTTTCCACACACCGCCGCTGGAGGCGCAGATGTAGATCACCTGACTGTTGTTGGGATCCACGAGGATGCTGCGGGGTCGGCCACTGTCCGTCTTGGCCAGGCTGCTGCTGCCATTCTTGATGACATCCGCCTTGGTGGGGCCGATGTTCAGCCAGGTTCCAGTGGCTGGAGCCGCGAAGTCAGCCCCCTTGGCCCCCGGCAGCAGGTTCTCGTGCCGCCTGCGCTCCACCGCAGCCGTTTCCAGCAGGTGACGCCGGAATTCAGGGGTCCAGTCACCGAACCACAGGCGCATGGCCTCGGCGCGCAGCCGGGCATTGTCCGTGATGCCGCGTGCCGGACCGCTCAAGGGGCCTGGACGATCATCGGCGATGTCCAACTGCGCGTCCTGCCGGGCGGCCAACATGGCTTGGGCGTCCTGGGCCTGGAGCGAGGCCCCCAAGGCCACCAGCAGCAGGGAAAGCGAGCGGAGTGAAAACATGGCACCTCCTGGAAAGGGGAGTGGGAGAGGACAGGACTGGGGACTGAATGCCATCGACCCCAAGGAATCTCCGCTGGGGAAACGCCTCGGGGTCGTGGAAATCGGCCGGAAAGAACTAGGAACCGCGGCCATCATGAGCGCTCATATGAGCACGCCACAGGTACACTTCGATAATTTCACTTAGGACACTCGATGACAAATGGATGACAATTCAACCACTTGCATCATTCGATCATCAATCAGCGTTTGAGGGGGCAGGATCGCGCCAAGCGCCGGGCTGCCTCATGGAGTTCCCCTTCATCCAGGGCTCCGAAGCCGAAGCGGAAGAAGGGCAATGCCCGCTGGTCGAAGGTGAACTGGCGCCCCGTGCGGAAGGCCACCCCCTGCTTGATGCCAAAGGAGGCCCAGGTATCGACGTTGATGCCGGGCAGCACCTCGATCCAGAAGGACATCCCGCTGGCGGGGGGACGGATCCGCACTTCCCGGGACAATTCATCCTCCAAAGCCTGGGTGAGGATATCCCGCCGCTCATGGCAGGTCTTCCGCAGGCGGTTCAAATGCCGTTCGATCTCACCATCGTCCAGGAGTTCCGAAATGGCCCGTTCCATCACCGGATCCCCGCTGGGATCCACCGCCTGGCGCCATCCAATCAGGTGGTTGATGACCGGAGTGGGCGCATGGATGTAAGCCATGGGCAGATTGGGGAAGAGCACCTTGGAGAGGGCACCCAGGTAAACCACCACCCCATCCTCATCCTGGCTGGCCAAGGGCAGGTTCGTGGCACCGGCGTACTGGAAGTCCGCATCCTGGTCGAATTCCAGGATGGCCATGCGGTGGGCACGGGCCAGACTCAACAGGGCCTGGCGCCGTTCGGGTGTCAGGACCCCCGTGGTGGGGTATTGGCAGAGGGGGGTGGTGAAGACCATCCGAAGGGGAGCCACTTCCTGGGCGGCCTGGAGCTCCGTGATCACCATGCCCTGGTCGTCCACCGGGATGGGCACCAGTTCCGCCTTGGCGCGGCGGAACACTTCCCACAGGGCCGGGTTGCCGGGATCCTCCACCGCCACCCGATCCCCCGGGCTCAGGAGCCCCCGGGCGATGAGGTCCAGGGCGGCTTTCACACCACTGGTGACGAGGATGGATTCCTCCGTGGAATTGAGCCCCTTGGACTGAGCCAGGAGGGTCTGGAGGGATCGCAGGAGCTTGGGATGCCCCTGGGGAGCTTCCGCTACGAAATGGGTGGCTTCCTTCAGGTGCATGGCCCTGCGGTAGGCCCGGGCCAGGGCGACCATGGGCAGAAGACGCGGATCAGAATGCCCGGTGAAGCAGGCCAGGACGGCCTTGGGCAGTTGTGGCTGCAGGACCTGGCCGTCCAGGGAGGGGGGCAGCGCAAAGCCCAGGGCATGTCCGGGAGAGGAGGTCAGTCCGATGGGCCGCATCTTGGACTGTTCGGCCACGTGCTTGGGAAGGGGATCCGCCACGTAGGATCCTCCCCCCTGGCGACTCACCAGCAGACCTTCTGCGGCCAGTTCCTGGTAGGCGGCCAGCACCGTGTTGCGATTGACTTCCAGATCGTCCGCAAGGGCACGAATGCTGGGCAGGAGATCCCCTGGCTGAAGGCGACCCTCCTTGATAGCCGCCGTGATCCCCCGCGCAATCTGGAGGAATAGGGGCGTCTCGGATTTGGCATCAACGGGCAGGGCCAATCGCCATGAAGACATGGGCAGTCCAGTGCAGGGGCCGCGCGCTAGGGGGTGGAGGCGAGGATGCGCTCGGCCTGTTGGATGTACGGGGAAAGATCTTTTCTAAGAGCGTGGCTTGTTTGGGCACCGATGCGCAACAGTTCCAGTGCCTGTTTGGCGATCTTTCGGGCCTCACCGCCCTTGCGGTCCCCCAGACCAAGGATCATGAAGGCCCCCCGGAGCCCCTTGGCACGGGTGTGGTTTGGGAAGGCGTCGATGGCCTTCCCTGCCAAGGCCAGGCCCTCCTTGACCAGGGAGGTTGCGTCCAGGCCGCTGCGGAGCCGGTGCTTGACCTCCACCAGGAGGCATTGGGCCAGGTTGCCGTAGGGTCGCGCATTGGGATTGGGATGATTCAGCATGGGTTTGAAACGCTCCCGGGCTGCAGCCAGCGCCGATCCAGGGTCCTTGCCCAGGGCCTCCAGGCCACGCCCGAGCAGCAGGTCCAATCGAGCCCTTTCCATCCTCAACCACACGCTGTTGGGACTGAGTGACTGCAGCCCCTCCACCAGTTCCACCAGCTTCCGATGGGTGGCCTCGGGAGCCGCACCTGTCATGTAGTACCAGTCCATCCGCGCCCCAATGACATCCAGGACCCCGTTGACATTCAGCGACTGATCCCCAAGCACGGGCATCAGCTGCCTGAAGAGGTCCAGGCCCCGATCCATGGGCCCCATGGCCTCCTGGTGAGCCCCTTGGAGCTGGGTGGCCAACCCCAGGTAGAAAAGCGAGGTGAGGTGGGCCCGGTTCAGGATGCCCTGGTTGCCCAGGGTGGCCATGGCCTTCTCCAAACGTTCCACAGCCCGGCGGTGGGCCGACCGACCGTCCCCCCCCACGGTTTCCAGGTCCGTGGCCTCTTCGTAGTCCAGCTCAGCGACCAGAATGTGGTTACGGGGCTCCGTGGGCTCCAGGGCGAGGAGGCGATCCGTGAGCCTCCGGGCACGCTGCAGCAACTCAGGCTGAATCTGCCGCAGCTTGCGCTGGTTCTCCATCTTGACCACCATCATGCGCAAGGTGTCCCGCAAGTGGTTCGCATTGTCGCTGTGGGTGATCGCCAGTGACTCCATCACCTCCACCGCCTTGTCGAGGCTGCCGGCCTCCATCGCTGCCCCGAGTGGCCGGCCTAATCGGGCCTGGGCCCAGTGAAGCTCAGCCCTGACCACCTTCGCGCGGAGGAAATCACGATCGGCCACCAGGGCCCTGTCCGCTTCGTCCCAGGCCCGGGCCATGATGGTGGGCGCAGACGGGGCCAAGGGGGCCCGTACCGCCGACCACGCGAGCCAGGAGGCCAAGTCCGCCCGAATCAGGGGATCCGTGGGCGCCCTGCGAACCGCTTCCTCATAGCACGCGATGGCCTTGTCACTGAAGGCGTTTCGGGAAACCTCGTCCTCCGCCCGTCGGGCCTTCTGTCCCCACATCCAGGCCTCCAGGGTGAGCACCTCGTACATCCAGGGTGTGGCCTTGAGGGTGAGTTGGGACTGTTTGATGGTCTCGTCCTCCTGATTCTCAAGGAAGGTGAGCTCGGCGGCGCGGAAGGCCTCCATGCCAGGGAACCCAGCGGCCTGGCGAAGGAACTGAATGGCAGGATCCCGGAACGTGGCGGCCAGTTGAATCTGGTGGGCCTTCCGTTCCCGCTCGGAGAACTCCCGGATGCGGTCCAACCCCTTGAGGTAGAGCTGGAGGTTGACCTCGCCCAAGGCTTCAGCCACGGGTGCGGTTCGGAACCCAAGGGCCCAGGCCTTGTCCAGGAACGACTTGGCCTTCTCAGGCTCCTCCAGCGCGAGGAAGCCTTGTCCCAAGGCATAGGCCCCTGGCGCTTCGGCCAGGGATCCGATGGCCTTGGTCTCGTCCTCGATCTCCTTCATGCGCTGCCGCAGCCAGGCCACCAGGGGCCGACGGTCATGGAGGGGGGACATGTGGGCCAAACGAAGGTACTGACCCAATTGCTGGGCCTCGGCACCGAAACGCTGGGCCAGGTCGGCCTGGCGCTGGGAGCGCCGGGCGGCTTCCAGACCCTGGGCCCCCAGCGCCATCAGGAGGAGCAGCGCGCCCCCCGCCACCCAGAACAAGGTCCGATTCCGGCGGTAGCTCTTCACCATCCGGTAGGCCAGGGAACCACGTTGGGCCAGGATGGCCTCGCCGCGGATGAAGCGCTCCAGATCCTCCGCCAGGTGCCGGGCACTGGCAAAGCGGCGCACGGGTTCCTTCTCCAGGCACTTCAGGATGATGGTTTCCAGGTCCCGGGGCAGGGTGGGTTCCAGCACCCTGGGATGAATGGGGTCCTCGTCCAGCACGCGCCGCAGGGCCTCCACCACGGGGGGCTGCCGCTCTCGGGTGGCGGGCACCATGGGATTGCTCTCGTCCTTCAGCCCCGAGGCAGAGATGCTGGTGGCCCGGCTGGTGGAGGGCACGGAGCGGATGGACTAGGGCGGCTTCCCCGTGCAGATGGCATAGAGGGTGGCCCCGAGGCTGTAGACATCGCTGCGGGCGTCCATGGGCCCACCTCCGATGATCTGCTCTGGAGGCATGTAGAAGGGGGAGCCCACCAGGGTGTCCGTGAGGGTGAGGTTGGTGGCCTGCACCGGCCGCGCCAGGCCGAAATCCATGACGATGGCCTTCAGAACGCCATCCTCCCCCGCCTCCACCAGGATGTTCTGCGGCTTCAGGTCGCGATGGACGAAACCCTGCTGGTGGGCGGCATGGATGGCCCGGGCAGCCTGCGCCACCAGGGCCACCCGATCCTGCAGTCCCAGATTCTCGGAGGCAACCTTCAGGTCCGTGCCGCTGATGTATTCCATGGCGATGCAGGGCACGCTCTCCAGCAGTCCCACCTCGAAGACCTTGCGGATGTTGGGGTGGTCGATGCCCGCCTGGAACTGGGCCTCCAGCACCAGCCTCCGGGCGAGGACCGGATCCTCGCGGCGGATGAACTTCAGGGCCACGTACCGGTTGAGGTGGCGATCCCGGGCTTTGTAGACCTTGCCCATGCCCCCCTCGCCCAACAGGTCGAGGACCTGGTAGCGGTCCCTGGGGAACTCGGGAAGAGGAGGGTCAAAACCGAAATTGAGCATGGGGGCAGACGAGACAGCCGCGCGGGGGGAGCGCGGGGTCAACGACATCGGGGGAAAGAACCGTGTCCGCGACCGGAAACCCGGGGGTGGATATTCAAATAGTACCCCCGAATCGAAATTTTCACGCCGCCAAACCTCGCGCCTACTGCCCGGGTGTGAACTTTTCCACTTTTCGCGTCACGGCGGGCAGGGTCCGGAGGTAGGCATAGATGGCACGGAGGTCCGTCTCCTCCATGGCAGCGTACTGGCTCCAGGGCATGAGGGTGTTGAAGGCCCCTGCCTCCACGGAGGGCAACTTTTCCGGAACCATGGATTTGAATCTTGCGACGAACTGGTCCTCGGTCCAGGAACCGATCCCCGTCAGGGGGTCGGGCGTAAGGTTGGAAGCCCGCACCAGGCCGCCCTTGGGAAGGGGGTAGGCTTGGCCCCCGGCAAACGCCAACCCTGGCAAGGGTTTGCCCTTCTCCATGGGGGTGTGGCAGTCGGCGCAACTGGCCATGGTGGTCAGATACTCTCCGTAGGCCACCTTGTTCGACGCGGGTGGGACCTCCCTGAAGCGGGCCGCCTGGGGAATCATCCGAAGGATGAGGGTCATGGGCATGTCCGTGGCGCGGGGAGGCAAGGGGGGCTCCGGTTGGGCGGGGAGGGAGCGCACGTAGGCCACAATGGAGAGGGCATCCTCCCGGGACATCCGCCCGTAATTCGGGTGGGGCATGATGGGGAAGAGGGGATATCCGCCCTTGGAGATGCCCTCGGTGAAGGCGCGAAGCACTTCGCCATCCGTCCACCTACCCAGGTGGGTGGGGGTGAGGTTGCGGGCTGGAAACACCCCCGGCAGACCCAGTTCCCGCCCGAAGATCTCTCCGCCGCGTCCTTCACTGCCGGGGACCAGGGGACCGGACAGTCGGCTCCAATCCCGCCCGGAATGACAATCCATGCAAAGGGCCACGGCATGGGACAGGTAGGCCCCCCTGGCCAAGCGCGCCGGCGTGGCCTCGACCCTCCGCTCCCCGGGCTTGCTGCGGGGGGGAAAGGCGGTGAATAGGACGGTGAACCCTATGCCCACCAAGGTGCCGCCCACCCCCAGGACCCCCACAAGGATCTTCGTGATTCGTTTCATGCGATGGCCCTCCGGTCGATTCCTCGGGCTTCGATTCCCCCTTGGTTTGAACCGTTCCCAAACCGCTGGCGCGAGCTTCCAGGGCGAGGTCGACCTTCAGCGATCCTCGGTTTCGTCCGTCATCAGAAGTTGGACTGGGCTTCCGGCTCGAGGATCCACGGCCCCTTCCGGCAGGATCGCCAGGGCCTGGGCGCGGGTCATGGAGCTGAGGAGGCCACTGCCCTGGGGGCCCGTGCTGGTGGCCAGCAGGCGGTCCCCGTCTCGGCGCAGGAGCACGCGGAGGAAATGAACGCGACCATCTCCCGCGGGTTTCCTCAGATCCTCCGCCAGAATGGCGGTTCGCTCTGGCCTGAAGAGCTGGACGTGGCCCATGAGCTTCCTCAGGGCCGGCCGAACATAGACCTCGAAACAGATCTGGGCCGCCACAGGGTTGCCGGGAATCCCAAAGACGGGTCGTCCCTTGAAAAGCGAGAAGGCCATGGGTCGACCGGGCTTCTGGGCAATCTGCCAGAAAACCTGCTCGGCCCCCAGGCCCGCCAGGACGGGCTTGAGGTGGTCGTGGTCCCCCATGCTGATCCCGCCATTGGTCAGGATCACATCGGCGTGATCCAGGGCCCGCCTTAGGGCCGCTTCGAGGGCCTCGGGTTCGTCCCGCACCCGGGCCACCGGCAGTGCCATGGCCCCCGCAGCCCGGACCTGTGCGCAGAGACCATGGAGGTTGGCATCTCGGATCTGGCCCGGACCCAAGGGCTGGGACACATGGACCAGCTCGTTGCCCGTGGTCATCACCACCACCCTGGGAACGGGGATGACCTTGACCTGGGCATGACCCAGGGCCGCCAGGAGGCTCAGCTCCGCCGGACGCAAAGGGGTTCCAGCCCGAAGCACCGTCTCGCCCCGGCGCACATCCTCGCCCGCCTGGCGGATGTTGGCGCCGGGACGCACGGGGCGACGAAGGCTGACCCAGTCCCCCTCGGTGGTCACTTGTTCCACGGGCACCACCGGATGCGCCCCGGCGGGAAGGGAGGCCCCCGTCATGATGCGAAGGGCGGTGCCCGGCCCCACGGAACGCGAGCTGACCTGGCCCGCAGGCTGATCATCCACCACCCGCAACCGCACCACCGAGGTGTCGGATGCCTGGGCCAGATCCTCGGCCCTCAAGGCGAATCCATCCATGGCGGAATTGACAAAGGGGGGCAGGTCCTCCTGGGCCACGATGTCCGCCGCCAGAACCAGGCCCAGGGCTTCGTCGATTCCGACCTCTGCGGGCTCCAAAACCTTCACTCGCTCCAACACGGCCTGTAGGGCCTGGGCCACCGTCAGCATGGAACCTCCCACGTCCTCAGCTTAATCGGTCGAATCCCCATCCATGGATCCCTCTCAAGCAAGGCGCCCCCCATCACCACCGTTCATTATTCAAATGCAAGACGCTTTGGTAAAATTTCAGCCCTTGTGTCACGCCAATTCCATCGGTCCGAAAAGCTCCTTCCCTTCACTGGAACTGGTGTCCGAGGGAATTCCCCAGATAGCCCCCACCGCCTGGGAACCGTGGGACGCCCAGAAGGTATCCGGAGCTGCAAGTCCCAAGCGGGTCACGGCCGGAGGTGCCCCCAGGCCTTCCAGCCCCAAGCCCCTGGGCGGCACCTTTGCGATTCGGCCGATATCTCGGGATCCTCCGCGGACGGAAGCTATGGAATTCACCCCTTCTTTTGACGCTTTGAAAGGGAGCTACCCAAGCTCCAAGGCCACTGATACTTTTTGGCCCTTGAGTTCCCGTGGAGGGTTCCCACGGAAACGGGGAGGATGCGCACCATGAAGCAGCTGAGGATCGATATCCAGAAGTGCGACGAAGGCCGCCAGACCTGCCAGCACGAGTGCGAGAGCTCGTGTGCCACCAAGGTCTTCAAGAGCGACAACCCGGAGCATGCCGCCCTGCACATCCGGGAGCTGGCGGACGGCAAGGGTACGGCCATCCTCTGCGACCAGTGCGGGGACTGCGTGGTGGTTTGCCCCGCAGACGCATTGAAGCGGAACAAACTGGGCGTGGTGGTCCTGGACAAGAAGCTCTGCGTGGGCTGCTACACCTGCATCGGTTTCTGCGAGAAGAACGCCTTCGAGCGGCGCACCGACTGGGTGGAGCCCTACAAGTGCATCTCCTGCGGGATCTGCGTGAAGGCCTGCCCCCACGCCGCCCTGGAGATCGTCGACGTTCCCACCCCCGACTACCGGATCATCTGAGACGAAGGAGCACGAGATGGCCAATCCTTACGCCGGTTTGACCGATTACCCCCAGTTCCACCGCTGCGAGATCGACTTCACCCAGCGCACGGAGTACATGGAGGGCCTGGAAGCCATCAAGGCCGCCCACAAGGTGCTGGTTGAGGTGCCCTTCACCCCCAGTCTGCCGGACAAGGGCT
>CAZPUI010000081.1:0-13118 GCA_964589695.1 uncultured Solibacteraceae bacterium
GCGGGTCAAGGCCCCAGCCTGGGCCCCTGGGGGAACCTGGAGGACCGCGGAGTCGGCCCCGAAACAGGCCAGGGATGCCGAGAAAACCCAGGACAACACAGACCCCGTGGCCCACAAGGGCCACCCCACACCCGAAACGTGCCGGATCGATCGGGCGCCTTGACCATCCTTCCGCGGCACTGCCAGGGTCGCGAACCTTGCGAACGAGAACGTCATGGTCGAATCTCCCTCCCCCGTGGGGGTGCGAACGGCCTTCCAGGGATGCCAGCATTGGCGATCCATGGAGCATGTCCGGGGCCTTCGGGAGTCAGGGCCCTCAATCGGCAGCCACGGGCCCTGGACCGGTGGACTACCCGCTTGCCAGGTTCAATGGTCCAGGGCGCTTGGAACGGATCTGGCACGGCGGGTGCCCAGCCGTGGCGCAACTCAACCTGAGCGCTGCGACCGCGGTCCGACAAGCCCTTTCGGGGAGGTAACCGTACAGGTCGCGGCTGGCTTCGGGGGCAGCGCGCTCAGCGTGATCAGTTTGGTGGGGCCCGAACGGCCACCCGTGGTGGATCGGTATCAGTTCGGTCGCAACCGTTGGAGGAGGTCCGTGCTCACCCAGTACAGATCACCCACGGGATTCCCGAAGAAGAGCACTTTCCCATCCGGGGTGAGGGTGGGGATGCCCAGGCGGGCGTCGAGGCCGTGGCGGGCCAGGTCGATGGCGGGGCCCCAGGTGCCGTCCCCCAGTCGGAAGCAGACGAAGAGGTGGGCGCCCCCCTCCACATCGAAGAGCAGGTAGCTGCCATCGGGGGCGATGCAGGGGTGGGCCTGGTTGGGATACTGGGCACGCAGGGTGTCCATTCCCCCCCTCAAGCGCTCGAGGCGCTGGAACTGCCCATCCGGCCCCAGGACCACCTTGGCAAGATAGGCACTGGGAGGGGTGCTCAGGTACGTCACATAGAGCTGGCCATCCCAGGAAGAACTGACGAACATCCCCTCCCCCACATAGCGCGGCGCGGACCAGCCGGTGGGGGTCCGGTCCGCGGCATAGAGGCCGGGCCGGATGGGGTGGAAGAGGCCGAAATAGACCGTGCGGTTGTCATGGGTGAAATGGGGCTCCAGGGCGCCATGACCGAGGGTGAAGCTGGGCGCGGCAGGGACCGTCCAGGCGCCGTCCACCCGACGGGTCGTCAGGATCGTGCGCGCCGTTCCCGTGGCCACGGTGTACATGAACTCCTTGCCGTCCGGGGCGAGGGTGGCGCCGAAGACCGTGGAACCGGGCTCAACCAGGAAGGAGGGGTTGAAGATCTTGGGCGTATTCCCGGGCAGGGCCTGGCCCAGGAGGCCCGTGGGCGCGGTCTTCCACACATCCCCCAGGCAGGTGCTCGGGTAGGTCGTGGGGTGGAAGAGGGAGCCCAGACCCAGGTAGATGTCCTCCCCCAGGGTGAAGGCCACGGCCCCCGCGCGGCCGGCCGTGGGCAGTGGGGCCTGCGCCGTCCAGGTGTCCAGGGTCGGATCGTAGGCCCAGAGATCCGAAAGGAATCCCTCGGCACCGCCCGTGCCCACGAAGCCCAGGGTGCCAAGGGAAAGGGCCAGTCCACCCCAGCGCGGGGTGCCCGGGAAGCTGCGCCGCTGGGTCCAGCGGTCCGAGGGGATGTCATATTCCCAGAGGGACGGATCGATGGCGGTGGCGGCCTCCCCCAGGCAGACATAGAGCTTGTCGCCGAGGGCAAACCCCAGGGGGCTCGTCTTGGCGGGGCCCGGGAAGTCGGTTTTGCGGGTCCAGGTGTTCAGGGCGGGGTCATAGGCCCAGAGATCCTTGTACAGACGGTCACCGGCACCGAGGCCCCCCATCACGAACCCTTTGCCGCCCCCCGACACCGCCATGGGGCGGATGCGGGGTTCCCCGGGGAAGTCGGCCTTGCGGGTCCAGGTGTTGAGGGAGGCATCGTAGGCCCAGAGTCCCTGACTGGTGGCGGGGGTTCGCCCCAGGCCGACGTACCCCAGACTGCCCAGGCTGAAGGCGCAGGCATTGGACATCGGGGCACCCGGGAAGGGGGCCTTCGGGGTCCAGACCTGGGATTCGGGGTTGAATTCCCAGAAGTCGGAGGTGAAGACCCCCCTGGACCGCTCCCCAGTCCCCACGTAGGCGCGGTTGCCCAAGGTGAAGGCCACGGCACCGGCCAGCTGGGCCGGGTGGTCCGCAACCCGGGTCCAGGTGGAGCGGACTGGGGGAGCCACGGCATGCACGGTCACGGTTGCCTGGGCCGTGGCGCTGCCCGAGGCGTTGGTGGCGGTGAGGGTGTAGGTGGTGGTGCTGGCGGGCGTCACCCCCAGGCTGCTGCCCGTGACGTTCCCCTGGCCACTGAGGCTCAGGGTCGTGGCCCCGGACACGGTCCAGGCCAGGGTGCTGCTCTGTCCAGGGTTGATGGTCGCCGGGGTGGCGGTGAAGGCACTGATGGCCGGAAGGGGAAGGGCGGGGGGGGGCGGGGGGGTGGGCCCACCGCCCCCCCCACCGCAGGCCAGGGGGGGGGGCAGGAAGGGGGGGGTCAGCGGGGCATAGGGCTTCATGGGAGCCTCCATGGGCATGGGCAGTGGCATGAGCATAGGGGACGGGCCCGGGCCGTTTCGGGCGGAAGGGATGAGTGCAGCGGCTTCCCGTGCGGCTGGCCCCGGAAATGGGGTGAATGGACCCGATCCGGACGCGGAGGCCCCTGCATCCGCGGGGGTCCCCGAGGGCCTTCATGGCATGCTCGAAGCCTGCTCCGCGAATCCGCCCCAGCTGAAAGCGCCTTCATGGGTTCACCTTCCCCCACATCCCCCTCCCCCGAGCCCACCTGGCCGCGGGTGCTTCGCTGGTCCGCCTTCCTGCTGCTGGGGCGCCTTCTGGTGGGCCAGTTCATAGCGATCGCCCGGGGCGTGGAGCGGTCGGATCCCCCCTCATTCCTCGAATGGGCCCGGTACCTTCGGGAGATTGAACTCCCCAATTTTCTCGCCTGGGGCGCCGTTCTCCCCCTCCTCGTCCTGATCGGACTTCGCCTTCCCCTGGAGCGGGGCTTCCGCCTGCGTTCCCTCCTCCGGCATGTCGGCTGCATGCTGGCCTTGGTTCCCCTGCTGCACCTGCTGGTGGCCGTGGCCTGGCAACTCACCCACGCCTGGGTTCCGGGGTATACCTGGGGGGGGATGGTTAGACATTTATGGCGCGAGGACAGCTCCGCGTGGCTCGGGCAAACCTTTTGGGCCGGGTTCGGATACGCCACCGTCATGGCGGTGATCCATGTGGCCAAGGACCGATTCACCCTGAAAAGGCGTCTGGAGGAGGCCGACCTGCTGGAGGGAAGGCTCGCCCTGGCCGACCTGCGAACCCTGAAGATGCAGTTGAATCCCCCCTTCCTCTTCGACACCCTGCGCGCCCTCCGGGGCCTGATCGACACGGGCCCCACCGAGGCCCAGCGCATGGTGGGGTTGCTGGGGGAACTGCTCCGCCGCTCCCTCCGGGAATCCCACCTTCAGGAGGTGACCCTCCTCCAGGAGCTGGAGCTGGTGAAGGTCTTCCTCAGGATCGAACAGCTCCGGAGCCCCCTGGAGATCCAGGTGGAGGTTGAGGAGGGCACCGGCCAGGCCCTCATTCCCCACCTGCTCCTGCTGCGCCTGGTGGAGGGGAGTACACGCCCGAGCCCGGGGGCCAGCCCCAGGGTGAGGATCCACCCCACCCGGCTCGGAGATCGGCTGCGCATCGTGGTGGAGACCCCTGGCCCCTTGCCGCTGGACCTGGTGCGCCCGGGGTCGGCGCCGGACACCCCGATGATCTGCACCCGCGAACCCGGGGGGCATCGCCTGGTGCTGGACCTTCCCTTCCGCCAGGCTCCCTGCAGCCCGGAAGCCTTGAGGCCTGGAGGGACCCCATGAGCCTCTCACCTCAACCGACCCACCGGGTCACGTGGAAGGGACTCCTCCTTGGCACCCTTGGGCTCCAGGCAGCCTCCCTCCTCGCGGGCGGAGTGCTTGAGGCCTCCGCCATCCTCAATGGCATCGGCGCCCACGGCGGATGGGAAGAACTGTTCCATCCCCGCAGCCTTCACTACTTCTACAGCTGGGGCCCGGTCTTTCCCTTCATGATTTGGTTCACCCTGCGCTTTCCCCTGGCACGGGGCACCCTGGTGCGGGCCCTCCTGGCCCATGTCCTTGTGGTGCTGCTGCTGGTGATGCCCCTGAAAGCGCTGGAGGCCACCGTGGGGTGGCTGCTGGTGCCGGAGGGTTCGATTCCACAGTGGCACATGCTTTGGAACCTGGAACGGCTCCCGAGGACCTTCTTCTCCAATCTTGCCAATGTGGTCCTCTTCTACCCCTTTTTCGTGGCGCTCATCAAGGTGGTCCATGACCGGAAGGTCCTGGGAGCACTCCTGGAGCGGAAACAGCGCCTGGAGGCCCTCCTCGCCGAGGCGGAGCTGCGAAGCCTGAAGATGCAGTTGCACCCTCACTTCCTGTTCAACGCCCTCAACGCCCTCACGGTGCTCATCAAGCGCCGACCCGAAGAGGCCAAGCGGATGGTGGACCTGCTGGAGGACCTCCTGCGCCGCTCCATGGAGGCCGCCCATGTGCACGAGGTCACCCTGATTGAAGAACTGGACCTGCTCCAGCTCTACCTGCAGATCGAGCAGATCCGCTTCGCCGGCCACCTGGAGGTGCGGATGGACGTGGCGGCGGAGGCCAGAGAAGCCCGGGTGCCCCACCTCATCCTGCAGCCCCTGGTGGAGAACGCCGTGCGCCATGGCATCGGCCCCAAGACCTCCCCCGGCTGGGTCCTGATCCAGGCCAGGGCCTCGGAGGGACGCCTGAGGCTCCGGGTGGAGGACGATGGCGTGGGGCCCCAGCCAGGGTCCTGGGCGCGGGAAGGCGAGGGCATCGGACTGGCGAACACCCAGGCCCGCCTGGCCCACACCTTTGGATCGGAGGCCCATTTCAGCCATGGGCCTCGGCCCGAGGGCGGCTTCCTGGTGGAATTGGACCTGCCCCTCCGGAGGACTCCGGAGGCACCCCCGAGGCACCCCTCATGAGCATCCGCACCCTGATCGTGGACGATGAAGTGCTGGGCATCCAGCGCATCCAGGACCTTCTGGAGGGCGAACCCGACGTGGAGGTGGTGGGAACCTGCCGCAATGGCCAGCAGGCCCTGGGCGCCCTGCGATCCGGAAAGGTGGACCTCCTCTTCCTGGACATCCGCATGCAGGGCATGGATGGCTTCGAAGTCCTGGAGGAGCTTGGCGACACCCCCATGCCCTTGGTCATCTTCGTGACGGCCTACGACCAGTACGCCCTGCAGGCCTTCCAGGTCCATGCCGTGGACTACATCCTGAAGCCCATCCAGGAGGATCGATTCCAGGAGGCCGTGGCGCGGGCGCGCCAGCTGCTGACCAAGGGGGATCAGGACGCAGCCCACAAGCGGGTCCTGGAGCTGCTGGAGGCGGTGGAACTGCGGCGCCAGCGGGCGGATCGTTTCGTGGTGCGGGACCGGGACCGGATCCTCTTCATCCGCACCGAGGAGGTGGAGGCCATCGAGGCCACTGGCAACTATGCCCACCTGCTTCGGGGCAAGGAGTCCCACATGATCCGCTGCCAGCTCCACCTCCTGGAGGCGCGGCTTCCTCCGGGCCGTTTTGTACGAACCCACCGTTCCTGGCTCGTCAACCTGGCCCATGTGCGCGCCGTGCGGGTCCTGCCCGGAGGCGGCTACGCCCTGGAAATGCGGGGCGGAACCTTCGTGCCCGTCAGCAAGAGCCACCGCAACCTGGTGGAGGAACTGGTCCGGGACCCGCTGCCCGGGTCGTGACCGAAGCCGACAGGTCTCAGGAAGTCCGCAAAAACCATGTCACTCAGCGGGTTTCAAAAGAGGAATCAGGGAGCGGAGCGCTCAGCACCGTTTCCTGCCAACTGAAAAGGATCTTCAACACGGAGAACACGGAAATGCCACGCACGCGTGGCACGAGGGCACGGGGACTCTACCGAATTGGAATTCGTACCCTCAAATGCATTTTTACCGGAACCCGGCTTCCTGGCCTGGTTCCAGCAGGGGCGGAGCCGGGGGAGCACACCCGTGTTCTCCAAGGCTCCGCCCCTCCTGGAATGCGCGCGGCCCTGCCGCACGCCCCGCGCAAGCGGGCAGGCCAGGAAGCCTTGGACTGGATGACCATGACAAGGAAACGCATCCGCGCAGTACACCGAAGGGGCATGGGGCCTGACTTGATCTCTCCGTGCTTTCTCCGTGCGTTCTCCGTGCCCTCCGTGTCCTCCGTGTTTAACTTCTTGAAAAAGCAGATGTTGCCAATCCCTTCAACACTTCGAACACAAGTTGTGAATCAAGGTCCAAAGATCGCGGAAAGAGCTTGTAGGTCCGTGGTGAAACTGCGGTGCGCCCCACGAGCTCTGACGCTGGAAGCATGCCCCGACACAAGCCACCGGCCTCCAGGGAACCCGCATTCAGCCTCTCCTCCGCGCCCTCCGTGTCCTAGTTTTTCGCCGGGCTTACCACCCACTCCAAATCCAGGGACGGAAAATGCCCCCTACTTCGCCGCCAGCGCCGCCAGGGCGATGCTGTAGAGCTTGATCTGGGCGCTGTCGCCGCGGCTGGCGAGGACGCAGGGAACACTGGCGCCCATGACCATGGCGGCCAGGTCGGCGTGCATGAGCTTGGTGCAGGTCTTGTAGAAGACATTCCCAGCGTCGATGTTGGGGAAGACCAGGCAGTCCGCATCCCCGGCCACCTCGCCCTTCACGCCCTTGGTGTCGGCGGCTTCCTTGTCCACGGCCACATCCAAAGCCAGGGGGCCGTCCACGAAGGCGCCCTTGATCTGGCCGCGGTCCGCCATCTTGCTGATCACGGAGGCGTGGACGGTGGCTTCGATGCCCTCGCTCACCTGTTCCGTGGCACAGATCAGGGCCACCTTGGGTTTCTCGATGCCCAGGGCCTTGGCCACCTGGATGACGTAGTTGGTGATGGCGGTCTTCTGCTTCAAGTCGGGGTAGGTGAGGACGGCCACATCGCTGGCCACCAGGAGCTTGGGATGGCCCGGCACCTCCATCACGGTGACATGGGAGAGGACGGCGCCGGGCGTCATGAGGCCCCGCTCCTTATTCAGGATGGCCCGCATGTATTTGTCCGTGCTCACCAGGCCCTTCATGAGGATCTGGGCCCTGCCCTCCCGCACGATGTCCACCGCCAGGGTGGTGGCCTTCATCTCATCGGCTTCGTGGACAATTTCGAAGGCCGAGGCGTCGAACCCGTGGTCGGCGATGTTCTTGCGGATGACGGCCTCGTCCCCCACCAGAATGCCGTTGACGATCCCTGCTTCCATGGCGTCATGCACCGCCTCCATGGTGTGGGCATCGTTGGCATAGGCGGCCACCAGCGTCTTGCGGGGCTTGGCCTTCACGGCGGTGAGGATCTGCTCGAGCTTGGTGATCGCCATGGAAGTCTCCCAGTACAGGTCGGACCTGCCTCGAAATTATAGGGCCATTAGGGCAACTTCTGGCGCCTTAAGACCGATGCCCGCAGACCGCCCCTTGGGAAAAAGGACGGGAAGGCTGAGTCGGAGGTCTACCCCCCGACCCCAGCGACCCATATCCCCGCGGGAGGGTTCCTGTGCTTAACTGCAAGCCTGGACGGAGGAAGCATGACCCTGGATTCCCCTGCTTCTCCCCTAGCCCTCATCGTCGGGGCAGGCCCTGGCATCGGCATGGCCACGGTGCGGCGCTTGGCTGCGGAGGGCTTCGCCCTGGGCATCCTCGTCCACCCCCGAGAACCCCTGGAGCCCTACCGGGACCTGCTGGGACCCGCCGGAGGTGGCGTCCTGGGGGTCCATGTGGGGGACCTTGAGACGCTCAAGGCGGCCCTGGTCGGCCTGCAGGATGCCCTGGGCTCCGCCGAATTGCTGGTGTTCAATGCCTCGGTGGCCACCCCGGGACCCGCCAGCACCCTGGGCACCGCGGACCTCCTGAACGATTTCCAGGGCAGCCTGGGGGGGTTGTTGACCTCCATCCAGGCGGTCGTCCACCCCATGCAAGCCCGCCGGCGGGGCACGATCCTCGTCACCGGGGGTGGCCTCGCCTTCGAACCCAAGGCCGACCTGGCCTCCGCCTCCCTGGGCAAGGCCGCCCAGCGGAGCCTGACCCTCGGCCTGGCCCAGGAACTGGAGCCCCAGGGCATCCACGTGGCCACCCTCGCCGTGTGCGGCTTCGTCCAGCCCGGCACGCCCCTCAGCCCCGAGGCCGTGGCCCAGGCCCTGGTGGACCTCCATCACCAACCCCCGGGGCACTGGGACCGGGAGTGGCGCCTGGGGCCGGAGGGTGGGGTCAAGCCCATGGCGTGAGCGTCCAAGGGCGCCCGGGCAGCGTTCACACCCTCCTCACCAGCGCCTGCGGGATGGAGGTTTCAAGGTCCCCTGGACGCAAAGGATGCTGAGCCTGGAGACTGAACCCATGCATCCCACGACCTTCATCCGGCGCTTTTTCGCCCTTGACCGGCACCCCCTGGGGTCCCTGGGTTGGCGCGTGCTCGCCTGCACCCTGGCCATGCGCCCCTGGCAATGGCGCTTCCAGCCCGTCACGATCCGGGTGGAGGACCTGGACCCGGACCTCCTGGCCCTGGCGAAGTCCGAGGGCGTGGATGTCCTGGACCGAAGCCTGTACCTCACCCAACTGGGGGTGGCGGGTCGGTTGGCCGCCATCGCCCTCCTCCTGGCCCTGATCTGGTGGACCCTCGCCCGCCTGCGTCGCACCTTGGTCCGGCGCCGCGGTCCCGGATTCCTGAGCACCCTCGTTCCCTTGATGGGCCTCCCGGCGCTGGTGGGGGCCCTGATCGTCTGGGGCATACCCAGGATCCTGGACTACCAAAGTCCATTGATCTGGAATGTCCCCGTGTGGGGGGGCTGGGTGATCCACCCGCTCCTGAGCAACTTCAGCATGGCCCCCTGGCTGGTGACCCTGGGTCTGGGGATCCTGGTCCTGGAAGTGGCGTTCCAGGCCATGGAGGGACGGCTGCTCCTGGCGGAGGCCCGGGAGGGGGCCCTGCGGGCCCGGCTCTCCCCCCATTTCCTGCACAACGCCTTCAACACCCTGGGGGCCCAGATCCGGCGGGATCCCGAGGGCGCCCAGGAGACCACCCAGCGCCTATCGGCCCTCTTCGACCAGGTGTGCCGGGCGGCCCAGCGGCCCACCCTGCCCCTGCGGGAGGAGTTGGCCCTGGTGGAGGAACTGCTGTCCATGGAGCGGCATCGCCTTGGGGACCGGCTGAAGGTGGAGGTGGAGGTGCCCGAGGAGCTGCTGGATCGGGAAGTCCCCGTCCTGGCCCTGCAACTGCTGGTGGAAAACGCCCTCAAGCATGCCCTCGCCCCGCGGCCCGAGGGAGGGCAACTGCGCATCACCGCCACGGCCTTGGGAGCAGGGCTCGAAGTCGCCGTGACGGATTCCGGGGACGGTCGCAGCCTGGCCACCCCGGGGACCGGACAGTCTTTGTCCAACCTGAGGGCTCGGCTCCGCCGTCCCTCGGACCTGCGCCTGGAGGTGGTCCCGGAGGGCCACCGCGCCAGCTTCCGCTGGACCCGGGGCTGAGGGGACCATGCGCCACATCTTCCTCGTCTTGGCCCTCCTGCTGCCCCTATCCGCCCAAGAGACCCTGCTCAATGTCTGGGAGGGCAACGTCCTCATCCGGGAAGAACGGGACCCCGGTCGCCGCAGGGTGCGACTCATCAAGGAAGTCCCAGGCCGAATCCTGGGACAACTGGAGGCTCCCGAAGCCCTACAGCCCCCTGCGGGCCAGGTCCTGCACGTGGCCCACCTGGATGGCATCAGCTACGCCTGGGGGCGGACCCAGCTCAACACCCCCCAGTCCCGGAACCCCCAACCGAAGTCGACTGATGAACAGCTCCGCACGTGGGAACGATCCACAAAGTTGGAATACAAACTGGGCCGTTTCGTGCTCTATCGCAGCCGGGACTTCCGCACCTGGGAACGCTTGGCCTTTGGGCCCCCAAGGGAGGAACATCTGGAATGCCTTCATCCCCTGAGAGATGGCACCTTCCTGGGTAGCAACAGCCAAGGCCTTTCCGGAGGGGGTACTGTCGCCCGTTTTCACATTGGGGAGAAGGGAATGCTGCAACAGGTAGGCCCTTTCCTGGCGTGGGGTCCAGCCCCCATCCTCAAGGGAAGGGGCTTCCCAGCACCCTGGGCGTATTTCCAAGGGGAAGACACGCTCCTGGTGGATACCCACCTGGGAGGTTGGATCGCATTGGACCTGCAGGAAGGAAACCTGCGATGGCGCAGCGGTGAAACCACCGACCCCGGCGAAAGGGGCTGGGAACTGCTGATCCACCACCGTCAAATGGGATCCGATGGCAGGCTCCTGATCCTGGGCAGTCCACTCAAGCCAAGGACTTCCTATCCACCGGAGGTTCATCGGGGCGCAGGCCTCGTGATCTCCAGCCACATGGCCGAACGCAAGATCTCATTGGCCAGTCGCTTGGTGGCCCAGGCCCTGAACTCGCGCCTCCGAAGGGGCTGGGGGGACTACCAGAAACAAGTCCGGGTGCAGTTTCTGGACCCACGTTCAGGGGCGCGCAGCTGGGGGGATCGGAACCAGTTGAAGGTCACCCGAGTGGATGCCTTGGCCAGCTATTGGGGTCGGGCCACCGAGATCTCCAGGGACCCACTGGCCAACAGCGTCTCGCAGTACCTCACCTTCCGGGCGGATGGCAGTGTGGAACTCCATTCCCGGACCGCCAAGGATGTTCTGGGCTGGCTCCGCCCCTGGAACCCCTGGTAGAAGGAAGCCATGCTTCGCGTCCTCATCGTGGAAGACGAACCCCTGGCCCGGCAACTGCTGGCGGACCTGCTGCGGGAGCAACCGGGGGTGGAGGTGGTGGGGGAGGCCGCCACGGGGGTGGAGGCCCTGGGCCTGGTGGCATCCCTGAAGCCCGATGCCCTCTTCCTGGACATCGAGTTGCCGGGCATCAGAGGCATCGAGCTCATGACCCTCCTGCCCGCGCCGCGCCCTGCCCTTGTCTTCACCACGGCCTACCGGGACCACGCCCTGGAGGCCTTCGAGGGGGGCGCCGTCCACTACCTGCTGAAGCCCTTGAACCGCCTCAAAGTGGCCCAGGCCCTGGCGCGGTTGCGCCCCTCCTGCGATCCCCTCCAGGCCGAGTGGCTGCGCATCCCCGCCCGGCGCCGGGGCACGACCCGACTGCTTCGCCCCGGGGAGGTGGATGCCCTGGTGGCGGACCTGGGGGATTGTCAGGCCTGGACGGCGGAGGGCGTCTGGCCCGTGGACGGCAGCCTGGCCCATTGGGAGGAGCGCCTGGGGCCAGCCTTCCTGCGCGTCCACCGCAATGCCCTGGTGCGCCGGGACGCCATTCGGGAGCTCACGGATGGGGGTGAGCTCGTACTACCCAGCGGACGCCTCCCCGTGAGCACCCGAAGGCTGGAGGATGTAAGGCGGGCGCTGGGGTTGGCCTGAACCAGAGGCCTGGCGAGCGCCCTAGTCCTCGCTGCGCCGCTCGTAGACCTTGGCCTCGATGAAGAGGCGCAGGAGTTCGGGGTCCAGATGGCCCCCCTGGGCGTCCTGCTGCAGGATGTTCAGGCTGCGCTCCAGGGGCACCGCGGCCTTGTAGGGGCGGTCCTGGGCCGTCAGGGCGTCGTAGATATCGGCGATGGCCATGGCCTTGCTCTGCACGGGGATCTCGGGTTCTTCCAGGCGCCGAGGGTAGCCCTTGCCATTCAGCCGCTCGTGGTGGGCGAAGGCAATCTCCGGCACGCTCGCCAGATCCTTCGTCCATGGAATGCGCTTCAGGAAGGCGAAGGTGTGGGTGACGTGGCTCTCGATCTCCAGGCGCTCGGAGTCGCTGAGGCTGCCCTTGCGGATCTTCAGGCACTGGATGTCCCCGGGCTCGAAGAGGTTGTCCTTCTGCCCGTTCCAGTGGGTGTAGGTGAGGGAGGCCAGGTGCTCCAGCTCCCCTGCGGTGTCCTCGGGCAGGACCGAAGGCTCGTTGCTCTGCATCACCAGGGCGATGAGACGGTTGGCCTCCCGCTCCTCCTCCGCCACCAGCTGGGCCCAGCGTTCGGGCTGGAAGGGACGCCCCTCGGCCCACTCCATGTGGAGCCGCTGGAGCATGCGTTCCTCCTGGCGCTGCCGCAGGCGTTGCAGCAGGATCTCCAGCTTGAGGGTGTCCAGCTTCTTGGACTTCACCAGCACCTGCTCCCGGACGCCGACCTTGCCGAAGTCGTGGAGCAGGCTGGCGTAGCGAATCTCACGGATCTGCCGTTCCGAGAAATGGATGCCGCCGAAGGGGCCTTCGGGGGTGGCGTTGATGGCCTCCGCCAGGCCCACGGTGTAGGCGGCCACGCGGCCGGAATGGCCGGAGGTCACGGGGTCCCGTTGCTCGATGGCCGTGACGCTGGCGTTCACGAACCCTTCGAAGAGGCGCTCGATGTCCTCCCTCAACCGGGCGTTCTTCACCGCGACCCCGGCCTGGCTGGCCAGGCTCTGGGCCAGGGACTGGTGTTCGGGGCCGAAGGGCACCACGGGGCAGCACTCGCACTCCTCGTCCACCCGGTTGATGAGCTGGAGCACCCCCAGCACCTCGCCCCGGGTGTCCTTGAGGGGCACGCTGAGCATGGAGCGGGAGCGGTAGCCCGCCTGGCGGTCGAAGCTATCGTTGAACTTGTAGGGGGTGTCCCCTTGGATCTCGTAGACATCCGGGATGTTCAGGACCTCGCCCGTGGCGGCCACAAAACCCGCCATGGAGAGCTTGGAGATGGGCATGCGGAAGCGGTGGTAGGGCAGGCTCACCTTGGAATTCTGGGTGTGGGCGAAGAGCAGTTCCTTGGTGTCCTTCTCCCCCTCCATCACCAGGTAGATGGAGCCCGCCTCGGCCCCCAGCAGCTGGCGGGCCTGGGTGAGGATAAGGTCCAGCAGGCGGTCCAGGTTCTGTTCCGACGCCAGGGCACGGCCCACCTCGTGGAGTCGCTCCATGCTCCGCTTGTCCTCCGCCCGGTGGAAGCCCGCCTCGATGAGGGCCAGGGCCCCCTCCTCCCCGGGCCACACCGGACAGGCCGCCAGGGTCCCTTCCCCGGGCACG